>JBDLIA010000051.1 GCA_039715185.1 Gemmatimonadota bacterium | reverse complement strand
CTTGAAGGCGAAGGAGGACGTTCGCGCGGCGACCCTCAGGTCGTCCAGGCCCGCCAACGCGTTCAGCAGCTCCTCGGAGAGCCCGTCGCCGAAGTAGTCGAACTCGGGGTTGCCGCTGAGGTTGGCGAGCGGCAGGACAGCGATGGAGTCGTAGGAACGCCCCTCGCCTATCCGTCCGATCGCAAGCCACCAGGCGCTCAGGCCTATCAGGGCGGCGCCGAGGGTGGCGGCGATCCCCACCGGCCACCGGGAGCGCGCCGAGGAAGTCGCGATGGCCTCCAACTCGCCCGGCTTCGCGTCCTGCGTCCTCCGCACCCCGTGCGCGGATACCTCGTAGACCCAGGCAACGACGAGCGCAACGGGGAAGCCGATGATCACGAGCAACGCGATCGTCGTGGTCACCGAGGAAGGCAGCCGCAGCGCCGGTACGAACACGTCTACGGCCTGCACGAGCGCGAACCCGGCGGCGCCATAGAGCGCGGTGACCTTGAAGACCTGACGGCGTTTCAGCTCGGCCAGGAATCTCTCGAGTCCGCGTGCTTGCTTCGGCTGTGGGTCGTTCATGCGCTCAAGATCAGCCGCCGGCTCCCCGCGCGCCAACGGTCGCGTGGCCCCGGCGCGGCGCCGGTGCCGACGGTGTGGGCCGGGGAACCCCCGATCCGCCTGCCGCGTTGCGCGCGCCCCCGGGCGGGCCGAAGTTGTGCTCGCTTTCACCCCGGCGGGCTCGCGCGGCCCGGAGCAGGAGGAAACGGAGAATGTCTGGGAACGCCACGGTCGTCATGCTGTTGATCGCCGCGCTCGTATGGGGTGGGTTCCTGCTCATCCTCCTGACGGCCGTTCGCAAGGAGCGCAGCAAGGCGAGGGGCGACGGCGCGGTCCCGGGGCCGGCCGGCCCCGAGCTGCCCTAGGGCGCCGAGACCAGCCGACTGTGCCCAGGCGCGACGACCTCCACAGCATTCTCCTGATCGGATCCGGTCCCATCGTGATCGGGCAGGCCTGCGAGTTCGACTACTCCGGTACCCAGGCGGTGCGCGCGCTGCGCGAGGAGGGCTACCGCGTCGTCCTCGTCAACAGCAATCCCGCCACCATCATGACCGACCCCGATCTGGCCGACGCCACTTACGTGGAGCCGATCACTCCCGAATGGGTCGAGCGCATCATCGACAAGGAACGCCCCGACGCGCTACTGCCCACGATGGGCGGACAGACCGCCCTGAACGTGGCGCTCGAGCTGTACGATTCGGGAGTACTCGACCGGTACGGCGTGGAGCTCATCGGCGCGGACGCGCGCGCGATCCGCATGGCGGAGGACCGCGAGCAATTCGCCGACGCCATGCGGAGGATTGGGCTTGCCGTGCCCCACGGCGGGTTCGCGCGCACGCCGGAAGAGGCCGAGGAGATAGTCGCCGACACCGGGTATCCGGCGATCATCCGGCCCTCCTTCACGCTGGGTGGCACCGGCGCCGGGATCGCCTACAACGCCGAGGAATTCCGCAGGGCCGTGCGTCGGGGGCTGGACCTGTCCCCCATCACCGAGGTCCTGATCGACCGCTCGGTGATCGGCTGGAAGGAGTTCGAGCTGGAGATGATGCGCGACGGGGCGGACAACGTCGTCGTCGTGTGCTCCATCGAGAACGTGGACCCGATGGGGGTCCACACCGGCGACTCGGTCACGGTCGCGCCCGCGCTGACGCTGTCGGACGTGGAGTATCAGCGCATGCGCGACGCCTCCATCGCCATCATCCGCGAGATCGGCGTGGACGCCGGGGGCTGCAACATCCAGTTCGCGGTCAGCCCCACCGACGGCGAGCTGCTCGTCGTGGAGATGAACCCGCGCGTGTCCCGCTCCTCGGCGCTGGCGTCCAAGGCGACGGGCTTCCCGATCGCGCGCATCGGCGCCAAGCTCGCGGTGGGATACCGGCTGGACGAGCTGCCGAACGACATTACGCGGTCGACCCCCGCCAGCTTCGAGCCCGTGCTCGACTACGTGGTCGTGAAGTTCCCCCGTTTCGCCTTCGAGAAGTTCCCCGGAGCCGACGACACGCTGGGCGTCCAGATGAAGGCGGTCGGCGAAACCATGGCCATCGGCCGCACCTTCAAGCAGGCCTGGCAGAAGGGGCTGCGCGGCCTGGAAATCGACCGCTCCGGTTGGGAGACGGGCGCCACCCTGGGCGATGACGGTCTGGCGGACGACGACCCGGACTCGCTGCGCGCCGCGCTGCGGCGCCCGACGGCCGAGCGGCCCTTTCAGCTCAAGCGCGCCCTCCAGGCCGGCTTCGGCACCGCCGACCTCTACGCGCTCACGGGCATCGACCCGTGGTTCATCGAGCAGCTGCGCGGGTTGGTCGACGCCGAGGCGGCCTACGCCGCCGGTGACGACGCATTCGCTGCCGACGCGGACGCGCTCCGGCACATGAAGAGGATGGGCTTCAGCGACGCGCAACTGGGCCGACTGCGCGCGGAGGGCGAGCGCGCCGTGCGGGAGCGAAGATGGTCCGCCGGGGTGCGGCCCACGTACCACATGGTGGACACCTGCGCGGGCGAGTTCCCGGCCGCTACGCCATACCTGTACTCGGCCTACGAGGACGAGACCGAGGCTCCGGCTTCCGAGCGCCGGAAGATCGTGATCCTGGGTAGCGGCCCGAACCGGATCGGCCAGGGCATCGAGTTCGACTACTGCTGTGTGCAGGCCGCCCTCGCGCTGCGCGAGGCCGGATTCGAGACGATCATGGTGAACTCGAATCCGGAGACGGTGTCCACCGACTTCGACATCTCGGACAAGCTGTACTTCGAACCGCTGACCCTGGAGGACGTGCTCGAGATCGTCGACCGGGAACGGCCGCTGGGCGTGATCGTGCAGCTGGGAGGTCAGACGCCGCTGCGGTTGGCCGAGCCGCTCCAGGCGCTCGGGATCCCGATCCTGGGCACGCCGGTGGACGCCATCGACCGGGCCGAGGATCGCGACCGGTTCAGCGCACTCTGCGGGGAGATCGACGCGCTGACCCCTCCCAACGGCGTAGCCACCAGCGTGGAGGAAGCTGCCGCCATCGCGACCAGGATCGGCTATCCGGTGCTGCTTCGCCCTTCCTACGTGCTGGGCGGGCGGGCGATGGAGATCGTGTACGACGAGAGCTCCTTGCGCGGGTATTTCGAACGAGCGGTGAAGGCGTCCCCGGACCACCCGGTGCTGATCGACAGCTTCCTGGAGGACGCGTTCGAGGCCGACGTGGACGCTATCTGCGACGGCGAGCGGGTGGTCATCGGGGGGGTGATGCAGCACATAGAGGACGCCGGCGTGCACTCGGGCGATTCCGCCTGCGTGATGCCGCCCTACCTGCTCGGCGACGCCGAGGTGGAGGAGATGCGGCGCCTGACGCGGCGGTTCGCCGAGCGGCTGGGCGCCGTAGGCCTCCTCAACGCCCAGTTCGCCGTGCGCGAAGGCCGTGTCTACGTCCTAGAGGTGAACCCCCGGGCGTCCCGGACGGTGCCGTTCGTGTCCAAGGCCACCGGGGTCGCGCTGGCCCGGCTCGCGGCGCGCGTGATGGCCGGCGAACGGCTGAGCGACCTGGGGCTCGTCGAAGATCCCGTGGTGCGGGGCGGGGTCGCGGTGAAGGAGGCGGTGCTGCCGTTCGACAAGTTCGACGTGGACGTGATACTGGGGCCGGAGATGCGCTCGACGGGCGAGGTGATGGGGTTGGATCGCTCCTTCGGCATGGCCTTCGCCAAGGCGCAGGTGTCGGCGGGATCACCGCTGCCCATCGAAGGCGTGATCGTCGCCACCGTGAACGACCGCGACAAGCCCACCGTCCTACCCATCCTGCGGCGCTTCCACGAGATGGGGTTCCGGATCCTGGGCACGGGGGGCACGGCCCGCTACCTGTCGGCGAGAGGCGTTCCGGCGGAGACGATCTACAAAGTGGGTGAGGGACGTCCGAACATCGTGGACGGGATAATCAGTCGCGACGTCGCGCTCCTGATCAACACGCCGCTCGGCAAGAAATCCCAGTACGACGACTACTCGATGCGCCGCGCCGCGATCACGCACAACGTCCCGTACTGTACGACAATGTCCGCGGTGTCGGCGGCCTGCGATGCGACCATCGCGCTGCGCTCGCTGGCGCGTGAGGTCCGCAGCCTGCAGGAGCGCCACGACGCCGTTCCGCGGCCGCGGGCGCTCCCTACCATGGTCGCCCCCTGATACCGCGCGTCTTGCGGGAACCTGCCTCCCGGGAAAAACATTCAGGCAGGCAGGCAGGCGGGCTCAAGGGCGATGCCGCTCGGTCGTTCGGGTCGGGCGCTCCCGGCATTACCAACCAGAAAGGCAGGCGGCACGCGTGAGTTGGCGCGCACAGCCTCTGTCGGAGGCGATGGCCGTCCCCACACCACGGGACGAGGAAGCCCCGGGCGATCTCCCTCTGGGTGATTCGGTCGATGCCGCGCTCGAGCGGGGCCGCGAACAACTTCTTTCCCTGCGTAACCCGGATGGTCACTGGTGCGGGGAACTGGAAGGCGACACGGTCCTCGAGGCGGAATACGCCCTGACGCTGCTCTTTCTGGGGAGCGAAAACGGTCGCTTCACCAAGCTCGCCAACCGCCTGCGCATGCACCAACTGGACGGCGGGGGCTGGGCGATCTTCCCGGGCGGCCCGCCCGAGGTGAGCGCCTCCATCAAAGCCTACTTCGTGCTGAAGCTGGACGGAGACTCAGCCGAGGCGCCGCACATGCTCCGGGCCCGCGAGACGATCCTGTCGCTGGGGGGTCTGGAGGCGGCCAACACCTACACGAAGATCTATCTCGCCCTGTTCGGACAGTATCCCTGGGCTCGCTGCCCGGCCGTACCGCCGGAGATGGTGCTGCTCCCAGACTGGTTCTATGTGAACGTCCAGGAGATGTCCTCCTGGTCGAGGGGCATCTTCGTGCCGCTGTCCGTCATCTGGTCGCACAAACCCGTCGTGGCGATCGAGCCCGGCCGCGGCGTCGAGGAGCTGCGCGCCTCGGGGCGGCCGGACGCCGACCTGCCCTTGAGCCCCACCGAGAGCCGCTGGCGTGCGTTCTTCGTGGCGGTGGACAGAGGCCTGAAGCTCCTCGAGGCGGGCGGGGTACGTCCCCTCAGGAGGCGGGCGCTGCGGGCCGCCGAGGACTGGATCCTGAACCGTCTCGAGCGGACCGACGGGCTCGCCGCGGTGTTTCCGTCGATCGCCAATACGGCGATGGCGTTCAAGGTCCTGGGGTACGGCGCCGACCACCACACCGTTCAGAGCCAACTGGACGCCCTGGAGAAGCTGGAGATCGACCACGGTTCGGAGCTCCAGATTCAGCCCTCCTTGTCCCCGGTCTGGGACACCGCGCTGGCGGCGACGGCACTGCGCGCCGCCGGTGTTCCCGACTCCGATCCACTCCTCGTCGAAGCCGCGGCGTGGTTGCTGGAGCGGGAGGTGAAGCGGCCGGGGGACTGGCTGATCCGCAATCCGGAGGGCGTCGTGGGCGGTTGGTACTTCGAGTACGCCAACGAATTCTATCCTGACTGCGATGACACGACGGCGGTGCTGAGCGCGCTGGCAGGCGTCCACGTTCCCGACCGCGAGCTGCGTTCGAGAATCGATGCGGCGCGCGGCCGGGGGTTGCACTGGCTTATTTCCATGCAGAACGATGACGGCGGTTGGGCGGCGTTCGATCGCGCGTGCGACAAGGAGCTTCTGAAGCACGTCCCGTTCGCCGACCACAACGCCATGATCGATCCCAGTTGCGAGGACATCACCGGCCGCGTCCTGGAGACCCTGGCGATAGAGGGCTTCGCGCGCACCCACCCCGTGGTCGAAAGCGCCGTGGCGTTTCTGCGGGAGCGGCAACAGGCGGATGGGACCTGGTACGGCCGCTGGGGCTGCAACTACATCTACGGGACGTGGCTCGCGCTCTGGGGCCTGGCCTGCATCGGCGAAGACATGGCCGATGAGAGGTATCAGCGCGCGGCCGAGTGGTTGATGGATCGCCAGAACGACGACGGCGGCTGGGGCGAGTCACTCGGCACCTACACCGAACCGTCTCTGAAAGGCAAGGGACCGAGCACCGCCTCACAGACCGCGTGGGCCCTGATGGGGCTCATGGCGGCCGGGCGTAACGGGTCCGAGGCAGTCACCCGGGGAGTCGCGCACCTGCTCCAGACGCAGCGCGCCGATGGATCCTGGGACGACCCCCACTGGACGGGCACCGGGTTCCCGGGCGTGTTCTACCTGCGCTACCACCTGTACGACGACTACTTCCCCGTGTCGGCGTTGGCGACGTACCGTCGCGTGGCCGGTCTCGGGGGACGGTTCGAGCCGCTCTCTCGGGCGGCCGCTCCGGTTCATTCCACCGAATAGGCCACCACGATGCGGTTTCCGTCACACATAGTCCTGGACAACCTGAAGCATCAGGTCTCGAACGCGATCAAGCGCCGCAAGCGCTTCCCCTTCGTCCTCATGCTGGAACCGCTCTATACCTGCAATCTGGCGTGCATCGGGTGCGCCCTGGAGCGGCACACGGGCAAGCTCAAGGATCGCCTGCCCCTGGAGAAGGCCTTGCGGGCGGTCGATGATTGCGGCGCTCCGGCGGTGTCGATCTGCGGCGGCGAACCGACGGTCTATCCCGAGTTGAAGGACCTCGTGGACGGCATCATCGAGCGCAAGCGACACATCTATCTGTGCACCAACGCGCTCCTGATGGATCGCAAGGTGTTCGGCGTGATCCCGCCTCACAAAAGGCTGACGATCAACGTCCACCTGGACGGCATGCGCGCTACCCACGACTACGTGACCGACCGGGAGGGCACGTTCGACAAGGCGGTCGAGATGATCCGCGAGTGCAAGGCGCGGGGCTATCACACGATCACCAACACCACGGTGTTCAAGGAGACCCAGATCGAGGAAGTCGAGGAGATGTGCGAGTACCTCACCGACCTTGATATCGACGGCATGCTGATAGCGCCGGGGTATCAGTATTCGTCCGTGGAGCGCGACATCTTCCTGACCCGCCAGGACACCGAAACGAAGTTCAAGCGGGTGCTGGACATGTCCGATCGATTCAAGCTCGTGTCGACTCCGCTGTTCCTGGAGTTCGCGGCCGGGCTGCGAGACTACAAGTGCTCTCCGTGGAGCACGGTCACCTACACGCCCAAGGGCTGGAAGCGTCCGTGCTATTTGATCGGCAAGGGCTATCTGGACTCGTGGGACGAGTTCTGGAACGGCACGGACTGGGACTACTGGGAATCGCGGCAGGACGACATGTGTCAGAACTGCAAGATGCACTCGGGGTTCGAGGCGTCCGCGGTCATGGAGTTGCACAAGAGTCCTACCGACATCGTACGCATGGCCAAGTGGAACCTGACCGCGTGATGCTCGCCGAGCCGAACCCCTGACGGACGGCGTAGCCGGCGCCGCGCTGGTGACCGGCGGGACCGGCTTCATAGGCGCTCACGTGGTTCGAGCGCTGCTGGCGCGCGGAACGACGGTTCGTTGCCTGGTCCGCCCCTCGAGCCGCCTCGACAATCTGCGCGACCTGGACGTCGAGTTGGTCGCGGGGGACCTGCTGGATCCGGCGTCGCTGGCGCGAGCCGCGCGCGGTTGCGAGAGCGTGTTCCACTGCGCCGCCGACTATCGGCTCTGGGCCCGCGATCCCGAGGCGATCCACCGCTCCAACGTCGTCGGGACCCGCAACGTGCTCGCCGCGGCCGCGGAGGCGGGCGTGACCCGCGTGGTCTACACCAGCTCCGTCAGCGCGCTCGGCCTGGTTGCGGGGGAGGGCGCGGCCGACGAGGACACGCCGGTGCGCGAGGAGCACCTCGTCGGGCCCTACAAGAGAAGCAAGTTCCTCGCCCAGAGGGAGGCGGAGGAAGCCGCGCGTGGAGGCCTGCACGTGGTGATAGTGAACCCCTCGACCCCGGTCGGCGAGGGCGACGTCAAGCCGACCCCGACCGGCCGCGTGATCGTGGATTTCCTGCGCGGCCGGATGCCCGCGTACGTAGACTCCGGACTCAACCTGATCGACGTCCGGGACGTGGCGGAGGGGCACGTGCTCGCGGCGGAGCGAGGCCGCAGCGGCGAGCGTTACATTCTGGGAAATCGCAACGTGTCACTGCGACAGCTATTGGACATGCTGGCCCTGATCGCGGGGCGACCCGCGCCGCGCGTGCGCCTCCCCCACTGGATCCCCCTCCTCGCCGCGCACGCGTCCGAGGCCTGGTCGCGCGTAGTGGGCGGCGAACCTCGCGTAGGCGTGGACGCGGTCCGCATGTCGAGGCAGCGCATGTTTTTCGACGCGAGCAAGGCGGTGCGGGAGTTGGGATTGCCGCAGAGCCCCGTCGAAGGGGCGCTCGCCCGCGCGGTCGAGTGGTTCCGCGTGCACGGGTACGCGCCGTGAGCGGGCTCTTGATTCTGTGTCCGCTGCCCGAGGAAGCCGCCGGCGTGGTAGCGCGGCTGACCGACCGGGGCGTAGCCCGGATCGCCGGCGTCGAGGCCGCGTGGAGGGGGCGGCTGGGCGGTCGCGCCGCGCTCGTGTGCGTAACCGGGGACGGGCCCTCGCGGGCAGGAGCCGGCGCACGCGCGTCGCTCGGGGAAGGCGCCGGGGCGGTCCTCGTCGCCGGAGTGGGCGGCGGGCTGGCGCCCGGACTGGACCCCGGAGCGCTGATCGTGGCGACGTCTATCCTCGACGAGGCTACCGGAGCGCGTGCGGACTGCGCGTCGGCGGCAGCGTTGGCGGCGACGTTGGACGCCGAGGCGGCCCCGGTGGTGACGGCCCTGCACGTAGCGGCCACTCCCGGCGCGCGTGAGCGGCTGCGTGGGGCGGCGCGCCCGGCGCCCGCCGTGGTGGATCTGGAGAGCTGGGCGCTGGTGGCCGCGGCGCGCGCGGCGGGACGCGCCTGGGCGGTGCTTCGCGCGATCAGCGATGCGGCCGATGAGTCGCTCCCGGCCTACCTGGAAGGCTGCCGCGATGAGGGAGGCTCGGTTCGACGGGCCGCCGTCATGCGCGCCGCTCTGGTCCGTCCCTGGACGCTGCCGGCGCTGACCGGAATGCGCGCCCGTGTGGCCGCGTGCGCCGCCGTCCTGGCGGACGCCTGCGAGCGAGTCGCCGCGAGCGACTGGCCGGCGGCGGCGAAAGACCCTGGACTCGCGCGGACGGACTCAATAGGCTTCCGAGAATGAACGGACCAAGCGCGTGAGCGCGGCCGAGTCGTCGACGCGCGATCTGCTCGCGCGCGATCGCAAGGCCGAGCACATTCAGATCGCCCTCGAGCGGTCGGTTCAACTGGAGAGCCGATACTTCGACGAGTGGGCGTTCGAGCACGTCGCGCTGCCCGAAATGGCGGCCGACGAAATCGACACCGAAGTGGACTTCCTGGGCAAGCGCTTGTCGGCTCCGCTCCTGGTGTCGTGCATGACCGGTGGCACCGAGGCGGCGGCCCGCATCAACAGGCACCTCGCCGAGGCGGCCGAGAAGGCCGGCGTCGCGATGGGCGTGGGATCGCAACGCAAGGCCTTGGAGGATCCGGGGCAGGTGGACAGTTTCCGGGTGCGTGACGTAGCTCCCACCGTGCCGGTTCTGGCCAACCTCGGCGCGGTGCAGTTGAACTACGGCTACGGCTTCGATGAGTGCCAGGCCGCGGTGGACATGATCGGCGCGGATGCGCTGGTCTTCCATCTCAACGTGCTGCAGGAAGCGTTGCAACCCGAAGGGCAGACCGATTTCCGTGGCCTGCTCGACGGGATGGCCGCGGTGGCGGAGCGGCTGGACGTTCCGGTCGCGGTAAAGGAGGTAGGTTGCGGGTTGTCCGGCGCGGTCGGTCGCGCGCTGGTAGAGCGTGGGATCACCATCCTCGATACCGCCGGGCTCGGCGGCACGAGTTGGGCGCGTATCGAGGCACGAAGGTCCGGCGACGTGGAGTTGGGAGAGATGTTCGCGGACTGGGGTATCCCGACACCCGAGTCGATCCGCCAGCTCGCGGACATCGACGGAGCGACCGTCATCGGCAGCGGTGGGCTGCGCAGCGGGCTGGACGCCGCCAAGGCGATCGGTCTCGGAGCGGCCATGGCCGCGATGGCGTATCCGTTTCTGGAGCCGGCCACCGAGTCGGCGGAGGCGGTCGGTCGCAAGATCGGTCGAATCGTAGAGGAGTTGCGCATCTCGATGCTGTGCGTCGGTGCGCGTGACGTGACGGAATTGCAGGCCGCGAAACTGGTGAAGAGGTCGATGCCGTGAACAGGGCGACCATCGCTGTAACCGAACGCAGGCTGCGCGAGGAGCTGATCCAGCGCCTGGTGCGCCGCGAAATTGGCTTCCACCGCCTTCCCGCGGACCTGACGCCCGCCGAGGCGGCCGCCATCCGCCGCGAGGCGCTGGAACGCATCACCGGGGTGGAGCTGCGTCACCTGGCCGAACACGGGCCGGACGCCGCCAGTTCGGCGGTCGGCAACGTCGAGAACTTCATCGGCATGGCGCAGGTTCCGGTCGGCGTCGTCGGCCCGCTGACCCTGCACGGCGAGCACGGCGAAGGCGAGGTCTACGTGCCGCTCGCGACCACGGAAGCCGCGCTCGTGGCCAGCACCAACCGGGGCTGCTCCGCGCTGCGCGCGGCGGGGGGGGCGGTCGTAACGGTCGAGGACGCCGGCATGACGAGGGCTCCCGTCTTCAAGACCACGGGCGCCCGGCAGACGCGCCAGTTCCTGGACTGGGTCGCCGAGAACGAACAAGAGATCCGGGAGCGAGCCGAGGCAGGCAGCCGGTACCTGAAGCTGATCGGCATCAAGCCGATGGCTTTCGGGACGACGGTCCTGCTTCGGTTCCGCTACGAGACCGGGGACGCCATGGGCATGAACATGGTGACCATCGCGACGGATCGGGTCGTCAACGAGTTCATCGAGCCCCACACGCGCGTCGAGTGCGTGGCACTCTCCGGCAACTACTGCGTCGACAAGAAGGCCTCTGCGATCAACTTCCAGGAGGGTCGGGGCAAGCGGATCTTCGCCGAGGCCGTGCTGCCCACGGACATCCTCGGTCGCTACCTGAAGACCGAGGCCGATTCGCTGGTGGAGGTGCAGTACCGCAAGAACCTGCTGGGATCGATCGCGGCTGGCAGCCAGGGCGGCTTCAACGCGCACTACGCCAACCTGGTGGCCGCCTTCTTCCTCGCCACGGGACAGGATCTGGCGCATGTGGTCGGCGGGTCCATGGGCGTCACGTGCATAGAGCATCGCAAGGACGGCGCCGCGTACGTGTCCATCTACATGCCCGACGTGCCGCTCGGCGTGATAGGCGGAGGAACGCGCCTGGGCACCCAGAGCGAGTCCCTCGCGATCATGGGCGTGGAGGCGGACCCAGACCGTCCGGGCCATGCCGTGCGACGGCTGGGTGAGATCCTCGGCGCGGTTGTGCTCGCCGGCGAGTTGTCGCTGATGTCCGCCTTCACTTCTCGGGATCTGGCGGGAGCGCACGACCGTCTCCGGCGCGGCGGCGACATAGCGGCGGCGGTGCCGGCCGACCGGTGACCCAGGCCCCGGCGATCGGGGCAGCCCCGGACCGTCCCCTACCGGACCGCGCACCTCCCGTACGCGTGCGTGCACCCGGCAAGCTCATCCTCATGGGCGAGCACGCCGTGGTCTACGGCGAGCCGGCGCTGGTGGCGACGCTCGGCCTGTTCATCGAGGTGCGCGTCGAGCGTTCCGGCTCGGGCTCGCGGGTCGTGCTCGAGTTGCCCCGTCTGTCCCACACCGAGACCACCGATTGGCGGTCCCTGCTCGGCGTCGCCGAGGAGGCGCGCCGCCGCTGGGAGGCGTTCGCGGCGGACCCGGCCCGGGTGGCCTTCGCTTCACCGCACCACGACGCTTGCCTGGCGCGCGTCGCGCTGGGCGAGGTGGCTCGCTGGGCCGAGGAGCTTCCGCCGGCGCTGGTGCGGGTGGAAGGGAATCTGCCGTCCGGCTCCGGCTTCGGCAGCTCGGCGGCGCTCGCCATCGGGTTGCTCGTCGCGTGCAGGGAGGCGTTCGCGCTGGGCACGAGCGACGAGGAGCTCGAGGCCGCCGCCCTGGACGTGGAGCGGCGTCAGCACGGACTGCCGTCGGGGGTGGACGGGGCGACCATTCTCAGGGGCGGCGTCGTGTGGGCCGAACGCGACGCGGAGGGCGCGCTGGTCGCGAACGAGATGAACGTGGACGCGGGTCATCTGTCTCGGTTCAGCGTCTACCACACCGGCAGACCCGAACAATCCACGGGCCAGATCGTCGCCCACGTCCGCGACCGGATCGAGCGGGAAGGGGCCCACGCCAGGGCCCGGCTGGCACGCATGGGCGCGGCCACGAGGGAATTCCGTCGGGTGATCGAAAGCGCCGGCGGCTCCCACGACGTGGTGCGCTTGATGCGGGGCTACCAGGCCGACCTCCAGGCGTTGGGCGTCGTCCCCACGCGCGTGAGCGAGTTGGTCGAAGAGGTGGAAGAGCTGGGCGGTGCCGCGAAGATCTCAGGCGCGGGCGCGCTGGCGCAGGCGGGTCCCGCGGACGCCGGGGCAGGGTCGCTGCTCGTCTACCACGAGGACCCGTCGGTCATCGCCGACTGGGCAGCCGCGGGCGCCCAGCGGGTCGACGCGGTCCTCGGGGTTCCGGGCGTGGCCCGCGCGACATGAGTACGATCAGCGTATCCTCGCCGTCGAATATCGCGCTCATCAAGTACTGGGGCGCGGTGGACCTGGACCGCGCCCTGCCCCTCAATCCGTCCATTTCCATGACGCTGCGCGAATGCGTTACGGTCTGCAGCGTTCGGGCCGAAGAGGGCGCGGACGATGTGGTGCAGGTGGCCGACTACGACGGTCGACTTCGCGACGCCCCCGATCGTTTCGCGCGCGCGGTCACGGCACACCTGGACCGGCTGCGCGCCTGGGCGGGCGCCAACCAGCGGTTTCGGGTCGCGACTCGGAACACCTTTCCCACCGCGGCGGGACTCGCTTCATCCGCCGCAGGCTTCTCGGCGCTGACCGTGGCCGTGACGCGCGCACTCGGTAGGGAGCCCGGCCTACAGGAGCTCGCCGAGCTGGCGCGCTCGAGCGGCTCCGGGTCGGCCGCGAGGTCGGTGACGGGCGGATTCGTGGAGTGGGGGCTGGCGCCGTCGGGCGACGCCGCGGAGCTCAGCGTGCTCGGAGGGGCGGGCGACTGGGACCTGCGTAACGTGATCGCGATCGTCGACGACCGCCCCAAGGACGTGTCCTCGCGCGACGGCCACCGCCGCGCTCCAGGGAGCCCGCACTACGCCGCGCGGACGACGGAACTACCTCGGCGCCTCGACGTCGTGCGCTCGGGTATCGCGCACCGGGACCTGGAGGCCATGGGCTCCGTGATCGAAGAGGAGGCCATCGAGCTGCACCTGATCGCCATGTCTTCGCGGCCGCCGATCTTCTACTGGGAGCCGGGCACGCTGGCGGTGTTGGCTCGCGTGCGCGAGTTGCGCGACGAGGGTGTCGCGGCGTACGCCACGATGGACGCGGGCGCCAACGTGCACGTCATCTGCGAAGCCGGCGCCGAGCCGGCGGTGGCGGAGGCCATGCGCAGCCTGGACGTGGTCGACCGCGTCATTCGCGACGGCGTGGGGTCGGGGCCGGCGGACGCCCCGGCGCTTTTCTGAGCGGGGCCTGGCCATGAGCGACGTCCGCCTGCTCAAGCTCGGTGGCAGCCTTCTCACCGATAAAGGAGCCGTGGAGCGGCCCCGCGAGGAGACGATCCGCCGACTCGCAGAGGAGCTGGCCGTCGAGTGCCGGCGGGAGCCCGGCTCCCTGATCGTGGGACACGGCAGCGGGTCCTTCGGCCACGCCGAGGCGAAGCGGAGGGGGCTGGAGGGTGGCCGCTCGACCGCGGTCCCGCCGGCCGCGGTGGCGGCGGTGCAGGCGGCCGCTCGGCGGCTGCACCTGCTGGTCATGGACGGACTCCTGGCAGCCGGCGCGCCCGCGCTGTCGTTTCCGCCGTCCGCGTGCCTGCTGGCCGGCGACGCGTCGGTGGGGTCGTGGGACCCCGGGCCGTTGCGCGCCGCGCTAAAGCTGGGCGCGCTGCCGGTCGTGTACGGCGATGTCGTGCTGGACTCGAGTGGCATGGCTCGCATCTGCTCGACGGAAGAGGCCCTCGGCGCGCTTGCGCGCTCGCTTCGCGCGGACGGTTGCCGCATCGTGTCGGCGTTCTGGCTGGGCGAGACCGACGGCGTCCTGGACGCGCGGGGCCTGCGGATCCCGGAGATCGCCGCGGACGGCGGCGAGGTCCCGGAGTCGGTCGGTGGCGCCCGCGGGACGGACGTCACGGGCGGCATGGCGCACCGCGTGTCCAGCGCTCTCGCCATGGCAGCGGAGGGGACCCCTTCGTGGATCGGCGACGGGCGCGCGCCGGGAGTCGTCGCGGACGCGCTCCGCGGCGCCCCGCCGGGCGGCACGTGGATCCGCACGATCCCCGGGTCTCGCCCGGCCCCCGAGGCGTGAGTCGCACACTCGGCTGTATTCCCTGGAGATGAGGTAATCGCGATGAGGTGGTTTCGACGCTCGCTCTGGCTACTCCTGCCGTTGGCCATCGCCGCCCCGGACGTGGCCTTCACGCAGCAGGAATCGGTGGAGGCGGCTCCCGATCGCGCCGCGGACGAGGGTGAAGGACCGTACGAGCGCCTGATCATCCGGGGAGCGACGCTCATCGACGGGACCGGCTCACCGCCCATCGGCCCGGTCGACATCGTCGTCGAAGGAAACCGCATCGCCGAGGTGCGGTCCGTGGGCTTCCCCGGCGTGGGGATTCGCGACGAGGGCCGGCCCGATGGTGCGACTCGGGAGCTGGATGCGACCGGGCACTTCGTGATGCCGGGATTCGTGGACATGCACGCCCACATCGGCGGAGTCACGCAGGGTACCCCGGCGGAGTACGTGTTCAAGCTGTGGCTGGGGCACGGCGTCACGACGATCCGGGATCCGGGCTCCGGGAACGGCCTCGACTGGGTCCTCGACCACAAGGCACGCAGCGAGCGCAACGAGATAGTGGCCCCCAGAATCCACGCGTACGCGTGGTTCGGGCGCGGCTGGGAGGACGGCCCGGTGACCACCCCGGAGGCCGCCCGCGCCTGGGTCCGCTACGTGGCGGACCGGGGCGCCGACGGCCTCAAGCTGCCGTCGCTGAGCCCGGACGTGATGGAAGCGACGCTGTCGGAGGCGAATCGCCAGGGCATCGGTACTACCGCGCACCTCAACCAGCTCCGCGTTGCGCAGATGAACGTGCTGGACGCCGCGCGCCTCGGGTTGTCGGGGATGGAGCACTGGTACGGGCTGCCCGAGTCGATGTTCGTCGACCGGACGGTCCAGCATTTCCGGCTGGACTACAACTACAACGACGAACAGCACCGCTTCGGGCAGGCGGGGCGGCTATGGGAACAGGCCGCCGAGCCGGGCAGCGACAGGTGGAACGAGGTCATGGACGAACTCATCGACCTGGGCTTCAATATCGACCCGACCATGACCATCTACGAGGCCAGCCGCGACCTGGTGCGTGAGATGCGGCAGCCGTGGCACGACGACTACACGCTGCCGTCGCTGTGGCAGTTCTTTCAGCCCAGCCGCGAGGCGCATGGATCCTACTGGTTTTACTGGACCACCGAGGACGAGGTCGAGTGGAAGAACAACTACCGTCGCTGGATGCGGTTCCTGAACGAGTACAAGAACCGCGGCGGCAGGGTCACGGTCGGGTCGGACGCCGGCTTCATCTTCAAGATCTACGGCTTCGGCTACGTGCGCGAACTGGAGCTCCTGCGCGAGGCTGGATTCCATCCGCTGGAGGTGCTCCGTTCCGCCACCATGTGGGGCGCCGACGAGCTGGGCAGATCCGACGTAGGGGTCGTCCGGGCTGGGGCGCTGGCGGACCTGGTGATCACCGAGCTGAACCCCCTGGAGAACCTCAAGGTGCTCTACGGCACGGGGGCTCCCCGACTCAAGGAGGGAGGCGGCCTGGAATGGGTCGGCGGCGTGAAGTACACCGTCAAGGACGGTATCATATACGACGCGCCCCGGCTCCTCGCCGACGTTCGCGAGATGGTCGAGGCCGCGCGCGAGCCGGCGGCGGCCGCAGCCTCCGAATAGCGCCAGGAGCGTCCGCGTGAGCGGGCCCAGGACGGCGCTGGTGCTGCACCCGGACTGCGCGTTGCACGACCCCGGCTGGGGTCACCCCGAGCACCAGGGCCGCTTGCCCGCGATCGTATCCGCCCTGGAAAAGGCGACGCCCGAGCTGCTCGAGCTCGTGCTTCAGCGCGAGGCTTCCCCGGCGGCGGAGGCGTCGCTGGCCCTGTGTCACGAAGCGGAGATGATCTCGGCGGTGCGGGACGCCGTGGCGCTCGCCGCCGCGAGCGGAACTCAGGCTGCTCTGGACGGGGATACGCTGGTCTCGGCGGCCTCGTGGGATGCTGCCCTGGCCGCCGTCGGGTCGGCGATCGACGCCGTCGAGTTGGTGTTGGCCGGCAGAGTCGCTTCGGCTTTCGCGCTGACCCGTCCGCCCGGACACCACGCGACGCCGGTGCGCTCGATGGGCTTCTGCCTGTTCAACAACGTCGCCGTCGCGGCCCGACACGCTCAGGGGCTGGGGGCCCGCCGGGTCCTCATCGTGGACTGGGACGTCCACCACGGGAACGGCACGCAGGACATCTTCTGGCTCGACCGCGATGTCTTCTACGTGTCGCTCCACCAGAGTCCGCTCTACCCCGGGACCGGGTCGGCCGGCGAGCGTGGCGAGGGCGCCGGCGCGGGCACGACGCTCAACCGTCCGCTTCCCGCCGGGACCGGAGCGGCCACCTACCTGCCCGCGTTCAAGGAGGCGGTGACGGTAGCGGTGCGGGCGCACGCGCCCGATATCGTGCTGTTGTCCTCGGGGTTCGATTTGCTGGCGGAAGACCCGGTCGGAGGGATGTCGCTGGAGCCGCAGGACATGCACGACCTTACGACGTGCGTGCTGGAAGTAGCCGGCCGCGACGTGCCGGTGGTGGCGGTCCTGGAGGGTGGGTACAATCCGCCGCGCGCCGCCGCCGGGGTCGTGGAAGTGCTCCGGGCGCTGGCGGGTGCGCCGCGGCGCCCGCATTGACCATGGACCGAACCGGCCCGCAGATTCCCGGCATGGCTCACCCCAGCCACGCGAGCGGTACCAACGAGGGCGCAGCCGGTCCGGCCGACGGGGTTTCCCCGCCCGGCGGGACTCGGCCCGGCGCGGGACGGGGGCCGCGGGACCGGCCGGAGGTCGTACGCGGTCCTTCGGCGCTGGACATCGCCAGACTCAGCCGCCAGCGCGGGCTGGCCGAAGGCCGCCAGCAGTGTTACCGCTACATCGCGCGGCTCACCGACCTGACGCCGGGCATGGAGTTCCTCATCGCGCCCGCCGCGGCGGGCGAGGCTGTGCGCTTTCTGGCGACTCTGACGGGGGCGCACGGTGCCGGGGTCGACCCCGACGCCGAGCTCGTGGGGCACGCGACGCAGCGCGCGCTGGCGGCCGGACTCGAGGCGCAGGTTCACTTCGACCAGGCCTCTCCCACTGACCTGCCGTACACCGACGCCGTGTTCGACGTGGCCATCGGCGAGATCGGCCTGTCGGCTGTCGACGCCGGCGCGGCGGTGGCCGAGCTGGCGCGGGTCACGCGGCCGGGAGGAGCGATTCTGCTGGTGCAGCCGGTCTGGACGGCCGACGTAGACGAGCGCCGCAGGGACGCGCTGACGATCGGCCTGGGCTTCAGGCCGCTGCTGCCACAGCGTTGGAAGCAACTGCTCCTGGAGGCGGGCGCCGAGGACCTTTACGTGGACGACCTCTCCGAGGTCGCCGCCTCTCGCACGGGCGCGGCGTCGGTGCGCACGCTGACCGATTTCTTTACGGTCAGGGATCGGCTGGCGGTGACCCTGTCCGCGCTGCGGAGATGGGGCTGGGCGGGGGCCTCGGCCGCGATCAAGCGAGGGAACGAGATTCGGCACCTGGTGAGCCGGGACCGAGTGCTCGGCCTGTCGCTGATCCGGGCGACCATGAGTCGCGCCGCTGACATCGTCGAAGGCGGCTCGGACGAAACCAAGGGATAGGAGGGCGGGTGGCACTGGATCTGGCTCTATCATCGGACTTCGGGCGCCTGAAGGGCAGGCTGTCGGGGATTCAGGACGCGCTCGGGGAGCTGGAGCTGGATGGGTGGCTGCTCTACGACCTGCACGCGCGCAACGGCGTGTCCGGCGGGTTGGTCGAGCTGGGCGATCTGACACGCCGATGGTTCGTGTGGATACCGGCGCGAGGCGAGCCCTCCGCCATCGTCCACGCCATCGAGCTCGGCCCCTGGGCCTCGTGGCCGTGGGCGAAGCAAGAGTACGCGGGCTGGCGCGCGCTCGACGCCTGCCTCGGCGACCTGCTCGGTGACGTGCAGACGCTGGCGATGGAGATCTCGCGGGGCGACGCCGTGCCGGCGATGGACCTCGTGCCGGTCGGCGTGGTGGAGTTGATCGAGCGCTTCAGCGTCGAGGTCGTCACGTCCGCCGAACTGGTGTCACGGTTCTACTCGGCGTGGGACGAGGCCGGCCGCAAGTCACACCGGCGGGCGGCGAAGGTCGTGGCCGACGTAGCCGCGCGGGCATTTCACAGGGCCGCCGCGGCGGCGCGCGACGGCTCCCCGCTCGGCGAGGGAGAGCTGCGCCGCTGGGTCATCGGCGCCCTGGGGGACGGCGGCCTGCGCCTCGGCGCCGATACGATCGTCGCTATCGGACCCAACGCCGCGGATCCCCATTATGCGCCGGGCGAGACGGGGGCCACCATAGCGCGGGGCGAGACGCTGCTGATCGACTTGTGGGGGAAGGAATCGGAGGAGGCGATTTACGCGGACCAGACGTGGATGGGGCACTTGGGATCGGCCGTCCCGGAGCGCGCGGCCGAACTGTTTTCGGTCATCCGCGACGCCAGGGACGCGGCGGTCGCTCTGCTGCGAGACCGCGCTGGCGCCGGCCCGCCCGTCGCCGGTTGGGAAGTGGACGCGGCCACCCGCGGAGTCGTGCGAGAGCGCGGCTGGGCCGATGCGTTCGTGCACCGGACGGGCCACTCCATCGACCGCGACCTGCACGGTACGGGTCCGAACATCGACGACCTCGAGACGCACGAAACCCGACTGCTGTCCCCGGGACTCGGTTTCTCCATCGAACCCGGGGTCTACCTGCGCGGCGACATCGGCCTGAGGACCGAGATCAACGTCTATATGGGTGCGGACGGTCCGGAGGTGACGACCCCCGACCCCCAAACCGAGGTGCTCGCGTTGCCCGAGGCCGATGGTTGAGCGGCAGGCGGCGCCCGGCTTTTACCTGTTCGGCTTCGTTCGCGCGGTCGAGAGCTGGGAGATCCTTCGTCGCAAGGATACGGAGGGGCTTGGCCTGCAGAGAGTCGCCTACCGGGATGTGGCCGCCGTGGTCGCCCCGATGGAGTTCGGGCACGTCGAGGTAGCCGAGGAGACAATCCTGACCCACCATCGCGTCAACGACGAGACCATGCGCAGGGAGACCGTCTTGCCGGCTCCGGTGGGCGTGGTGTTCAGGGACAGGAAGGCGGTTCTGCGGCTCCTGCGGGAGCAACACCACTTGATCGATCGAGGCCTGGCTCTCGTCGAGGGGCACTGGGAGGTGCGGATACAAATGGACGCGACCGGCGCGGAGCCGGCCGGGATCGAACGCGGCGAGCTGGCTCGCCGAGCGTTCGCTGAACTGAAAGAGTCGGCGCGCGCGTCGACCCCCTTCGAGGTCGCCGAGGACACGGTCTTCGGGGCGGCCTTCCTGGTCGAACGGGACCGCCTGTCGAGCTTCGTGGAGCGCGCGGAGGCGCTCGAATCGTCGCTCGACGGTGAGCTGGCGTTCGACATCACCTGGCCCTGGCCTCCGTACGATTTCATCCGCCTCACGGATTGACGTGGCCCGGAGCCGCCAGGCCGGGGCAGGGGCTGCGGAGGGCCGCATCCTGATCGAGGTCGCCCTCCCGGTTCCCGTTCCGCAGACCTTCGTTTACGAAAGCTCCGAGGCCCTGGCCCCGGGCACGCGCGTGCTCGTCCCGTTCGGACGGCGGCGGCTGATCGGATGGGTCGCCGGCCCTCTCGATCCGGCGCGGGCTGCTCCGGCCCGTGTCCGTGTCGTCGGCGAGGTGCTGGACGCGGACCCGAGCCTGCCCCCGGACCTGCTGGCGTTGGCCCGCTGGATCGCGGACTACTACCTGGCCTCCCTGGGCCAGGTGATCCGCGCGGCGCTGCCCGCGGCGTTGGGGTCGTCGACCCGCCCCGATCCAACGCCGCGCTCGCGCAGGGTATTGTCGCTCGTGGGCGACACGCCCGGGCTCATGCGGCGTGAGGAGCTTTTCGGGCGCGCGCAGAGGCAACGCCAGCTCTTCGAGTGGCTGGAGGCGACCGGCGCGGACGTCGAGGTGCGCGCGATCAGGGAGGCCGGCTATTCGGATTCCGTAATCGCCGGGCTCGTGTCCCGCGGGCTCGTGGCGATACGCAACGAGCCCGTGCTGCGCGATCCATTCAAGGATCACGCTTCGGAACCGGCGCCGGTACACAGCCCAACCCATGCCCAGGCCGGCGCGATCGCCGCCCTGCGTGAGGCGTTCGACCGCGCTGGCCCGGCTGAATGGCGGCCGTTCCTCCTGCACGGGGTCACGGGCTCCGGCAAGACGCTGGTATACCTGGAGCTCCTGCGGCACGTGGTCGACGAGCACGGCAAGGGCGCGATCGTGCTCGTCCCCGAGATAGCGCTCACGCCGCAGACGGTCGCCCGCTTCCGGGCCGTGTTTGGGGATCGAGTCGCGGTGCTGCACAGCGCGCTCAGCGACGGCGAGCGATACGACGCGTGGCGCGCGCTTCGATCGGGTACCAAGCGCATCGCGGTCGGCGCCCGCTCGGCGGTGTTCGCGCCGGTCCAGAACCTGGGCGCGATCGTCGTCGACGAAGAGCACGAGGGTACGTACAAACAGTCCGAGACGCCGCGCTACCACGCGCGCGAGGTGGCGATCATGCGCGCCCGCGCCGCGGGAGCCGCGTGCGTGCTGGGCAGCGCCACGCCATCGCTGGAGAGTTGGCACAACGCCGCCGTGGGGAAGTTTCGGCTGTTGGAGCTGCCCAGGCGCGTCTACGACCGGCCGCTGCCGCCGGTCAGCGTGGTGGACATGCGGGCGCCGAGTCCCGCGCCAGGGGCCGGCCCCAGCACGGGCCGCGCCCCCGCACTGGCCCACGAGCGTGCGCGGCTGCTTTCGCCCGCGTTCGCGGCCGCCGTGCGCGCCCGGGTGGACCGCGGCGAGCAGTCCATCCTGCTGCTCAACCGACGCGGATACGCGACCTTCATCAGGTGCTCGAGTTGCGGCGCCGTGTTGCACTGTCCGCATTGCAACGTCTCGCTCACCTACCATCGCGGCAGGAGTAGTCTGATCTGCCATTACTGCGCCTACACACGCCAGCCGCCCAGGGACTGTGGGGAGTGCGGCGCCCCCGCGGTCGCGTACCGGGGTTACGGGACCGAGCAGGTGGAACGCGCCGTCTACGAAGCCTTTCCGGACGCCCGCGTCGCGCGCATGGACGTCGACACGACGGGCGAGAAGTGGTCCCACCACCGCATACTGGACCGGGTGCGGCGCGGCGAGGTGGACATCCTGCTGGGAACGCAGATGATTGCCAAGGGACTGGATTTCCCCGGCGTCACCTTCGTGGGCGTGGTGGACGCGGACGTGGGCATGAACCTGCCGGACTTCCGCGCCGCGGAAAGAACCTTCCAGCTCCTCACGCAGGTCGCCGGCCGAGCCGGCAGGGGCCCCGCGGGGGGCGAGGTGATGATCCAGACATCGCACCCGGACCACTACGCCATCACGGCGGCGCTGCGGCACGACTATCATGGCTTCGTGGAGCGCGAGCTCGAAGAGAGGAGCGGTCCCGGGTACCCGCCGCACGGGCGACTCGCCAACATCGTCGTGGCCGGAACACGCGAGGCCGCGGTCCAGGAATTGAGCGCCGAGATCGCCGACCGCATGACCGCCTCTCTGCCCGGGATCGGCGCGGGAGCGGTGGAGGTCCTGGGGCCGGCTCCGTGCCCCGTCGATCGCATCCGGGACCGCTGGCGGTGGCACGTGCTGCTGCGCAGCTCGCGAGCGGGCCCCCTCGGCGCCGCGTGCCGCTGGGCCCTGACCGCTTTCGCCGATCGGGTCGGCGGCGGCGAACCGCGGGTGAGCCTGGACCGGGACCCTCTCTCCCTGCTCTAGTCCACGGCGCCCGTGGGCGCTGACGCCCCGGGGCCGGCCCAAGCGCTGTGCGGGTGGGCACGAAGCCCCCACGCGACGTGTACGAATACCGTGACGGCGTGCGGTCGGGGCTCGCTTGCGGAGCCCGAACAGCAGCCGTAGACTGCGCCGCGTCGCGTCGGGTCATCTGGTGTACCGTTGCAGAAGTCCCGTAGGCATTCGGCCCGCGCTGCATCCCGCGGATGCGGCGTTGGAACTCCTTGCCGTAGCGACGGCTACGGCGCGTCGT
>JBDLIA010000050.1 GCA_039715185.1 Gemmatimonadota bacterium | reverse complement strand
GGCGTGCGCGTTTCCGCGGAAACGTCCAGGCGAATCGCGTGCGACGCTGCGGTGGTGCGGATCACGCGCGGCGGGGACGGCAGGGTGCTGGGCGCGGGCCGGCGTACGCGCACGATCGCGCCGGCGCTGCGCCGTGCGCTCGAGGCACGCGACCGGGGCTGCCGCTTCCCGGGCTGCGCCAGCCGCTTCACCGACGGCCACCACGTCGTGCACTGGGCCGACGGCGGCGAGACGAGCCTGCGTAACCTGCTGCTCTTGTGCCGCAGGCATCACAGGGCGGTGCACGAGGGCCGGGTACGGGTGTGCCTGGGCAAGGAGGGGGCGGTCGCATTCTTCACGCCCAGGGGGCGGGCGCTCTACGACGCGCCGCGCTCGAACGGGCGCCGACCTGGAGGAGGCGGAGACGGGAGCGCCAGCGCGGCGCCCGGTGCCAACGAAGCAGCCGGCAACGGCCGCGCCCCCGGCGCCCGCCCGCGCCCAACCGCGAAGCTGCGACTCGATCTGCCCGCCCACCGCACCGGCGCCGCGCGCTGGACGCGCGACTCTTACGTGCCCTGGCCCGTCGAGGCACGCGCGCGCGAAGCGCTCGAGGCAGACGCAGAGATGGCGGAAGAAGTGGCCGCCGGCGCGGGGTAGGCGGGACGGGGGCGTCGCGCCCCGAAGCAGATACCGCGCCGGAACGACCATGGCGCCTAGCCGAGCGCCATCGCGTAGATTGGCCCTCGCACGCTAACGCCGGTCGACGCGAAGCGCGGCCGGCAAGGTTCACGACCCTTTATTCAACCCATGATCCAAGCCCTCCTCATCGACCTGGACGGCACGGTCTACGAGGGCGACGCGCTCGTCCCGGGTGCGGTCGAGGCGGTGGCCAGGCTGCGCGAACGCGGAATTCCGTTCCTCTTCACGACCAACACCAGCCGGATGTCGCGACGCGCGGTGGTCGAGCGGCTCGCCGGCATGGGGCTTCGGATCGACCCCGAACGCGTCCTCACGGCGCCCGTCGCTGCCGCGCTCTGGCTGCGGCGTGAGGACCTGGAGCGGATCCTGCTCCTGCTGCCCGCGTCGACCCATGAGGACTTCGCCGGGTTCGCGTTGGTCCACGGGGACGCCGCGTGCCAGGCCGTCGTGGTGGGGGACCTGGGACCCGGCTTCACCTTCGCTCGATTGAACGCCGCCTTCCGCGCGCTACGGGCCGGCGCCCGCCTGGTCGCGATCCACAAGAACCGCTTCTGGCTACCGGCCGGTGGTCCTACGCTGGACGCGGGCCCCTTCGTCGTGGGCCTCGAATACGCTGCTCGGGTCGAGGCCGCGTTGGTGGGGAAGCCGGCGCCCGCCTTCTTCGAGCTGGCGGCGGGGACGCTGGGTGTGCCCGTCGACGGCCTGGCCGTTGTGGGTGACGACCCGGAGTCGGATATTCGAGGCGCCAAGGCGGCCGGCCTCACCGCGATCCAGGTGGAGACCGGCAAGTTCGACGCGGCACGGGCGGCGGAGGCGCCGAGGGAGGAGCGGCCGGATTACAGAATCGGGTCGATCGCCGAGTTGCCGGGGTTCCTGGGCTGATGCCGTCGTCGCCGGATTAGCCTCATCGCACGCTCGTCGACTCGAGCCGATCGTCGACGACGAAGTCATTCTGGGCCGGCATTTCGACGGCCGGAAGCGACACAGCGTCCAGCGCCTGGTCCTCGGGAATGATGTCGTTCAGGTACAGCAGGAAGGCCACGGCCGAGTAGACCTCGTCGTCCGTCAGGGACCCCGGCGCGTCGTGCGGCTCTCGGTTCGAGCCCACCGCGATCGGGGCGAGGTCCCTGTAGCGAGTCTGCCACAAGAGGGACCGTCCGTTGCGCCCGTGCGACGCCTGCCGGGCGCTGGTTGGAAGGGCCTAGCTGGTCGCTTCCGCCGACGCGGACTCTGCCTCCCCCGGCCCGCCCAGCGCCACTATCAGCGACTGCTGGCGCACTAGTCGGGACCCGCAGCAGTGGCAGGAAAACACGCTATACAAGGGAATCCGGTCGGCGCTGCGGTGGAATCGGGCGCTGCAACGAGGGCAGCGGATGGCAAGCACGCGCGGGCGCGCGTCGGCCCCCGAGGGGTGGCGGGTGCTCCTCCACGGCATGCGGTTCCTCCGTATACGGGTACGGCCTCCGGAGGGGTGGAGTGCAACGCCGGGGCCAGGCCTGCCCACTGGACTCGCCCCGCCTCTTTATCTACTTTTCGCGCCGACATATACCTGCTCCGTCCTTCCCGGACGGGGCCGCCAACGCCGCGCCCGAGCGGCCAGACCGAAGGATGGGAGCACTCGTGAGGGATTACGAAGTCGTCTACATCTTCGACACGACGCTGGACGAGTCGACGCTAGACGAGAAGCTGGAACGCTTCAACGAGATGGCCACCACCGGTGGCGGGGAAGTGACCACCGTCGACCGCTGGGGCTCTCGCCCGCTGGCCTACCCCATTTCCAAGAAGTCCGCAGGCAACTTCGTCGTTGTTCAGTTCCGGGCGGTTACCGACGCGCTGCCGGAATTCGAGCGCAGCATGCAGCTGGACGACGACCTGCTCCGCTACCTGATCGTCCTGCACGAGGGCGAGCCCTCCGCGCCGATGTCGATCGCGCACGTGTCGCCGCGCGGCGAAGACGACGAGGATGAGGACGGCGAGGGCGGTGAGGGCCGCGAGGGTGGTGAGGACCGCGAGGCTGGTGAGGGTGGCGAGGGCCGCGTGGACCTCGGCGCAGACAGGGAGGACTGATCATGGCGCGAGGCAACAAGCCGTGCCCCCTGTGTGAGGCGGGCATTCGGCAGATCAACTACAAGGACGACAAGACGGTCGGGCGCTTCATCACCGACCGGGGCAAGATCCTGCCGCGCCGGATGACGGGCATGTGTGCCCGCCACCAGCGGCAGACGGGTACGGCCATCAAGCGAGCTCGCTACCTGGCCCTGGTCCCGTACACGAAGATGTACGATTAGAGCAGCGTTGCGCGGCCTGCTTACGCCGGTCGCGCTGATCCTGGCTGTGATGGTCCTGTCGGGGCCCGTGAGCGGAACGGTGCTGCTGGCCGTGCCGCTGGGACTCCTGCTGGTGGTGTCGCCCGGGCGGCCACTGTTCGCGCTTGCCGGCGCCGTGCTGCTCGGTGTGGTGCTCACCGCCCCCGTCCCCGAGGCGGACGGGCTGGTTCGGGCCGAGCGGGGCTGGGCCCTGCTGGCGGGCGCCTGGCTCTTGATGGTGACGGCCATCGCGCCGCGCTGGGGAGCGCTCCGGCGCGCGCTGGCGGCCACCGTCGGGGCCGCGGCCTCGGCGGCCGTCGTGCTGCTGTCGACCGGGGGCTGGGCTCCGCTGGAGGCGGCCCTGGATCGGCGGCTGCACCGTACCATGGCCGCCGCGGGGGCGTTTTTGCGCAGGGGAGGCGGTGAGCTGGCCACCCGCGAGGCGGCGGACGCCGCGTTCGTCGGGGCCGCCCGGCTACAGACGCTGATCTTCCCCGCCGCGCTCGCGCTGGCCACCCTTGCCGCGCTGGGCCTTGCGGCCGCGCTGCACGCCAGGAATCGGCAGCGGCAGGGGTTCGCCAGCCTGAGCGAGTTTCGCTTCGGCGATGGCATGGTGTGGGTGCTCATCGGGGGCCTGGCCGGGACCGTCCTGCCGCTGGGCGAGGTGGTTTCGCGCGTGGGCGCGAACATGATCGCCTTCATGGCGGGGCTGTACGCGCTGCGGGGGATCGCGGTGGTCGTGGCGATCTGGGCTGGCGCCGCCCCGGTGGTATGGGTCATCGGCGTGGTCGTCGCTGTGCTGCTGTACCCGTTCGCGGTGCCCGCGACGATGATGATCGGACTGGGAGATACGTGGCTGGATTTGCGCGCGCGGGCGAAGGCCGCGCGGGCCAACGAGGAGTGAGGCGATGAAGACCGTCAAAGTGATTTTGAGGAAGGACGTGGACGCCCTGGGCGAGGCCGGTGAGATCGTCACGGTCAAATCCGGCTTCGCCCGCAACTACCTGCTGCCGCGTGGCTTCGCCTATGAGGCCACTTCCGGCAACGTGCGTCAGCTGGAGGAGGAGCAGAAGCGCGCCGAGGCGAACGCCCGCCGCGACTTCCTGGAGGCGCGCCGCCGGGCGTCTCTGCTGGAAGGTATCCAGATCACCTTCGAGGCGCGCGCGGGCGAGGAGTCGAAGCTTTTCGGCTCCATCACCAACGCAGACGTTGCCGACCGCCTGAACGAGCAGGGTCTCGACTTCACGGTCGATAAGCGCACGATCGACCTGGACGAGCCCATCAAGGCGCTGGGGATGTTCTCGGTGCCGGTCAAGCTCCACGCGGACGTCCGACCGGAGATCAAGGTTTGGGTGGTCAAACAGGACTGAGCCCGGCCGAGTCTCCGGAAAGCGGAGAGTCTCGGCAGGCGGCCGCCCTCGAGTTGCCGGCGCCACTCGCGCGGGCCGTGCAGCATGCCGTGGACCGCAAGGCGCGAGACGTGGTGGTGATGGACCTCAGAGAGGTCTCCAACGCCACGGACTACTTCCTGATCGTGAGCGGGACGTCCGACCTGCACGTCAAGGGCGTCGCCGAGTACGTGCTGGAGGAGATGAAGCGCGAGGGGGTACGCGCCAACCACGTCGAAGGGTTGCGCAGCGCCCGGTGGGTGCTGATCGACTACATCGACTTCGTGGTCCACGTCTTCCACCCGGACGCGCGCGCGTTCTACCAACTCGAGAACCTGTGGGGCGACGCGCCCATGGAGCGCTTTACGGACTGATCGGGCGGAGCCGGGCCGCCGCGTCGGGCGTGATCCCGTCGTCCCCTTGATATCCGGGGCCACGGGTCTATTTTTCCGTGGGATGAGAGGGATGGACGAGGCGGCGGGGCCGCGGGGCGAGGTGGGTTCCGGGGTGGAGGATGCTCCGGTGGGCAGCGTGTCCCCTGAAACCGCCCCTCACGGCTTGGAATCTCCCACGACGGTGCCGCCCGGCATCGTTTCTTTTTTCGCCAGAGATGCGGCCGATCGTCCCGCGCTGCTGCTGCTCAAGGCGGGTGACGCCGGGGCGGCCGCTGCCGCGGTGGACCTGGCGGCCGCGCTGTCGCGCGAAGGACACCGACTGGTGCTGTGCGACATGTCGCTGCAGACCCCCGAGCTGCACGAAGTCCTGGACGTGCCCAACGACGAGGGCATGACCGACCTCTTCGACTTCGGCGCGTCGCTTCGGCGGGTGACCGTACGCGTGCGCGACGATAGCGTGTTCTTCGCCCCCGCCGGGGTGGGAGTGCCGGACCCCGAAACAGTCGCCGGCAACCCGCGCTGGGATCGCCTACTGGCGGGCGCGGCCGAAGCCGGTGCCACGCTGCTCCTGTACGCCCCGGTAGATCTGCCGGGGCTTCCCGAGATCGCCGCGCGGGTGCGGGTGGCCGTGGTCATCGGCGGCGCCGATGACGCCGATGCCATCGCCATGGCTCTGCCCCCGAACTGCACCCTGCTGGATCGGCTCGAACCCGCGCGGGAAGCCGAGGAGCAAGGCGACGATGACTTCGCGTCGTGGGAGGACGAGGGCGGCAGCGTGATCACGCCCGAAGAAGAAGAAGAAGACGACGACGACGAGGTCGACGACGAAGTAGAAGAGGACGATGACGAAGAGGACGTCGAGGCAGAGGACGTCGCCTCCCGGGGGCCCAGCAAGTACGATCTGCTCGCGGCCGAGATCGCGGCGCTGACGGGCTCTCCCGAAGACGCGTCGCCTGCGGTCTCGATCGATGACCCGGTCGAGGTCGACGACGCGGCCGAGGTCAGCGCCGCGGATGAGGTCGACGCCACCGCCGAGGTCGACGGGGCGTTCGATGTTGTCGCGCCCGCCGAGGTCGACGCGGCTGTTGAAGAGGGCTCCGCCGCCGGGCCGCCCCGCAAGCTCCGCGTGGGCATGTGGGTCCTGCTCGTCCTCCTGGCCGCGATCCTCGTGTTCGCGCTGATTCGCCTGTTGCCCGAAGCGGGCGCCGAGCCCGTGGGCGGTATCGGGACGGAGGGGGCGGTCGTGGCCACGGACGAGCCGGCGGTGACCGAGGCCGCCATCCCGGCGCCGCCGGTGCGCGGCGAGATCACCCCCTTGGGCTACACGGTCGCCATCGAGGCGCACCAGGACCTCGGCACGGCGCGTCGACGGCTGGAGCGCCTGAACGGGGGTGACGGCGAGATGCCTTTCTTGATCACGCCGTTTCTGCTGGACCAGGTGGTGTATTACCGAGTCATGGCGGGTCCCTACGCGGACAGCATGGAAGCTGTCGCGGTGCGCGACATTCTCTATGGCGATGGGCGTAAGGCCACCGTGGGTGAATGGGACGTGCGGCCCACCTCGTTCGGCTTCTTGATCGACGAGGCAGAGACCGCCGCGGCCGCTCGCGCTCGCGCGGCCGAACTGCTGGACGCCGGTATCCCGGCCTACCCGGTGCCGGTTGCCCCGGACGGCGCCACGCGCATTTACGCGGGCGCGTTCGAGCTGCGTGAACAGGCCCCGGTGCTGGCGGACCCGCTGGCGCAGGCAGGCCTCGACCCCGCGCTCGTGCGCGTCTCCGGCTGGGTGGCCACACCATGAAGCTCCAGGGCCTGGCGCTGCAGGGTTTCAAGTCCTTCGCGGACCGCACCGAGCTCCAGTTTCACGATGGCGTCACGGCCATCGTCGGGCCCAACGGCTCGGGCAAATCCAATATCAGCGACGCCATTCGCTGGGTCCTGGGGGAGCAGCGGGCTTCGGCCATCCGTAGCGGCCGCATGGACGACGCGATTTTTTCCGGCACGTCGGAGCGCAAGCGCCTGAGCCGCGCCGAGGTCGCGCTCCGCTTCAGCAACGAGACACGGCGGATGGCCGTCCCCTACGACGCCGTCGAGTTGGGGCGAGTGGTCTTCCGGGAGTCGGGCAGCGAGTACCGCCTGAACGGCAACGTGGTGCGGCTGAAGGACGTGGTCGACGCGTGCCGCGACACGGGCCTGGGTGCGAACACCTACGCTGTCATCGAGCAGCGCATGGTCGACGCCATTCTGTCCGATCGCGCCGACGAGCGCCGCGAGCTGTTCGAAGAGGCCGCCGGCATCGGGCGATACAAGGACCGCAGGCGCGTCGCCGAACGGCGGTTGGAGAGCGCCGAGGCGGACCTGGAACGCCTGGAGGATCTGATAGGCGAAGTGCGGAGCAAGGTGCGCAGCCTGGCCCGGCAGCGAGGCCGAGCCGAGCGCTACAAGCAGCTCCGTGACAGGCGCCTGTCGCTCGAGATCACGCTGGTCGAGCGCGACCTCGTCGACGCCGACGTCGAACTGGCCCGGCTCACCGAGCGGCTGACGGAGATGGGAGGCGATTCGCCGGAAGAGCGGGCCGAACTCAGCCGCGTGGAGGCCGACCTGGAGCGCGGCCGCATAGAACTCGCCGAGCTCAACCGCGAGCGCAGCGGCGTCGCCGAGAAGCTGGAGCGTGTGAGCCGGCTGATCTCCGAGCGCGAGCGCGCCATAGCGGTGGGTGACGAGCGCGCGGCGCACGCCGAGCGGCGACTGGGCCAGCTCGAGGCCGAGCGGGTGGAGTTGCGCGCCGCCCGCGTCGCCTACGGGCGCGAAATAGAGGAGCTTCGCACCGAGCGCGGCGAACGCGCGGCCGAGCTGGAACGTGCCGACACGGACGTAAAGGCCGCCTACGCGTGGCAGCAGCAATTGCGAGAAGCGCTCATGGCGGCGCGCGCCGAGGAAATGGCGCTGCGCGAGAGGGACGAGGAGGTCAACCGCCGGCTCGCCGAGCTACGGGCCACCATGGCCGAGTCGGAGGCGCGGGCACGCGAGGCGGCCGAGCGCGGCGAGCGGCTGGCCGACGAGGCGGCGCTGCTGGAGGGTGAGCTGGCCACGCTGGGCGAGCAAGGGGACCTGTTCGAGGAGCGCAGCCGAAAGATCACCCTGGAGATCGACGAACTGGAGTCCGCGCGCGCCGCCGCGGCCGCGGCGCTGGACGAGGCGCGCTCGGCCGAGTCCGCCGCCCGCGCGGCCCGCGCGGAGGGCGAAGAACGCGCGCGCCGCTACGACGCCCGCGTCGCGTCGCTCGAGGAGGAGACGCGCGAGTATCATGGCTACGCTCCAGCCGTGGCGCGGCTCCTCGCCGAGCGCGAGCAGATCGGCGGCGTCGGGGGCGCGCTCGCGGAATTGCTCACGGTGGCGGGGGACGATGCACCCGCCGTCGAGGCGGCCATGGCGTCGCTGCTCCAGGCGGTCGTGGTGGAGGACGGCGCCGCCTCGGAGCGCGCGCGCGCGTGGCTGGGCTCCATGCCGAACGCCGCGGGCGTGGTCGCGATCATCGAGCGCGCCGACGTTGCCAAGGCGCAGGCGCTGCTCGAATCCCTGTCGTTCGCGGGCGCCGCGCCCGACGAGCCGTTCCTGGTCGGTCGGCGCGCGCGCCTGGCGGAGCTGCGCACGGCGATGACCGCGTCGTCGGCGGCGGCTGAAGAGGCGGCGGCCGCGGCCGAGGCCGCCACCGTGCTCGCGCTCGAGCGCGAAGCCGCGCTGCGCGCCGAGGAGGAGCGGCTGCGCGAAGCCCTGCACCGCTTACGCGAAGCCGAGTCCGAGGAGAGCACCCGCTCCGGACTGCTGGGGCGAACCCGGCGCCAGAGTGACGAACTCGAGGCGGGCCGCAAGGCGGCGGCCGCGGCCCTCACGGACGCCCAGGCTACCGCGGAGCGCGCGCTCGGCGAGCACGGCACGCTGGAGGGCGAGTTGGAAGCGCACCGCAGCGCCCGCTTCCAGGCGGCGCGCCTGCTCGCGGAGGCGGAAGCCGGTTGGGAGGCCGCGCGCGACAAGGAATCCGAGCTGCGCGTCCTGCAAGCGCGCGCGGAGGGGGCTCTGTCGGGCGCCGAACGCCGCCTCACCGACGCGGAGGAAGCGGACCGGCGCGCCGAGCGGCGGCAGCAGGCCGTGGACGCCGAGGAGCGCGAGAACAGGGACGTCGCCGAGAAGACCGCCGCCAAGCGTACCGAGCTCACGGCGCAGCTCGAGGAATTGTTTACCGAGCGTGACCGTGCCGTGGGCGACCTGCGCGGCCGAGACGAGCGCCTGACCGCGCGCGAAGGCTCGGTGACCGGACTCGAAGCGCAGGCGCGGGAGCTGCGCCTAACCGTGGAATCGCGGTCCGAGGAGCGTCACCGTCTGCAGTTGCGCCACACCGAGCTGGACGGCCTCCGGCGCAACGTACGCGAGCGCCTGGAGGCGGAGTGGGGCAGGCCATTCGAGCGGCTCGTGGCGGAGGCGGAGCGGCTGGAGATCGAGGACCTGGACGCGATGCGCGTGGAGTTGGGCCAGGTGACCGCGGACATCGAGCGCCTGGGGCCCATCAACATGCTGGCGCAGCAGGAGCACCAGGAGGAGGGCGAGCGGCTGAGCTTCCTGGAGACCCAACTCGCCGATCTGGTGAAGGCGCGCGATGACCTGCGCACAGCCATCCGACGCATCAATCGCGCCGCCCTGGACCTGTTTCACGAGACCTTCGGCGAGATACGGGAGAACTTCAAGCGCACCTTCGTCACGCTCTTCGAGGGCGGCGAATGCGATCTCTGGCTGGCCGACGAAACCGACCCGCTGGAGTCCCCCATCGAGATTTCGGCGTCCCCGCGCGGCAAGCGTACGCAGCGCATCGACCTGCTGAGCGGCGGCGAGCGAGCCCTGACCTCGCTGGCGTTGCTGTTCGCGATATACCTCGTGAAGCCCGCTCCGTTCTGCGTTCTGGACGAGGTGGACGCGCCCCTGGACGAGGCCAATATCGGACGCTTCGTGGCCATGCTGGAGCGCTTCAAGCAGGAAACGCAGTTCATCGTGGTCACCCACAATCCCCGCACCATGGAGGCGGCGGACTACATCTACGGGGTGACCATGGAGGAACCCGGCGTCAGCAAGATCGTGGGGGTGCAGCTCCAGGAAGCGCTGACCGTGCAGGAGGCGGCGGTCTAGCCCCCCGCAACGCTTCCCGGAACCGGTCGCCCCCGCCGTGGGGTTCGTCCCGCGCTGTAGACCGGTTCGCCCCCCGGGCCTAGATTCTGCGCCATGCTAGTCGTAATGAACCACACCGCCTCCGAGGCGGACGTCAACCGGGTCGTCGAGACCATCGAGGAGATGGGGTACGAGGCCCGGCCCATTCCGGGGCGCCAGCGTACCTCCATCGGGCTGATCGGCAACGACGGCAAGGTGGACGGCGGCCGACTCGAGTCGCTGCCAGGCGTGCGCCAGGTCTTCCACGTCACCCAACCCTACAAACAGGTTTCGCGCGAGTGGCGCGAGGAGCCGACGATAGTGGAGCTGGCGAACGGCACTCGCGTCGGCGACACCGAGGTGGTGGTGATGGCCGGGCCGTGCTCGGTCGAGTCGGAGGGGCAGATCGTGTCGATCGCGCACCGGCTGCGCGACGTGGGCGTGCGCGTGCTGCGGGGCGGAGCGTTCAAGCCGCGCACGTCGCCGTACTCCTTCCAGGGACTCGGGGTGGAGGGGCTACGCTACCTCGCGCGGGCGCGCCAGGAAACCGGCCTGGCGGTCGTCACCGAGGCGCTCGAGCCGGACATGGTCGACGTCGTCGCGGAGCACGCCGACATCGTCCAGATCGGCGCGCGCAACATGCAGAACTACCCGCTTCTGAGGCGCGCGGGCAGGGCCGGCAAGCCGGTTCTGCTCAAGCGCGGCCCGGCGGCGACCATCAAGGAATTGCTGCTGTCCGCCGAGTATCTTCTCGCGGAGGGCAATCCCGACGTGATCCTGTGCGAGCGCGGCGTGCGCGGCTTCGACTCGCACACCCGAAACCTGCTGGACCTGACCGCGATTCCGGTAGTCAAGGCCTTGAGCCACCTGCCGATCATTGCCGACCCGAGCCACGGCACGGGCCTGCGCGCCAAGGTCACGCCCATGGCGCGCGCGGCCGTGGCGGCGGGAGCGGACGGGCTCATGGTGGAGGTCCACCCCAACCCCGATCGCGCGCTGTCCGACGGCGCCCAGTCGCTCCACCCCGAGCAGTTCGAGGAGTTGATGGGCCAGATCCATCACATAGCCGCCGCGATCGGTCGCCGGCTCGCGGCACCGATGCCCGCGCGGGAGCTCGTAGCGGAGGGATAGGCCGCCATGGGTCAGCTGGCCATACTGCTGGGCCTGGTCCTCGGCCTGGCGCTGGGCATCCTCGCGTCCGCGACGGGATCGCCCACGCTGCTCGCCGCCGCCGAGGCGACCGAGCCGCTTGGCGATGCGTTCATGCGCGCCATCCAGATGGTCGTGATCCCGCTCGTCGCGGTGACGGTATTCGTGGGCGTCGCCAGGATCGGCGACTCGCGCTCGCTGGGTAGGCTCGGCGGGCTGACGGTGGGCTTCTTCTGGTTGACCACGCTGCCGGCGATCCTGATCGGCATGGGTGTGATGCGGTTGGCGCTTTCGTTCACCGCGTCCGTGGCGCCACCCACGCCCGGGGCGGCCATCGCGACCGAGACGCCCGGCGTCGTCGACTTTCTGGTCAACCTGATTCCGCGCAATCCTTTCGAGGCCGCGGCCTCGGGCGACCTGCTCCCCATAATCGTGTTCACCGTTCTCTTCGCGGCGGCTTCCGCCACCCTTCCCGCCCACAAGCGTGAGGCACTCCTGTCGCTGGGCGAAACGCTCAGCGACGCGCTCATCAAGCTCGTGCACTGGGTGCTGTGGACGGCCCCCGTCGGGGTCTTCGGCCTGGCGGCGCCGGTCGCCGCGCGGACCGGGATCGGGATGCTTCAGAACCTGGCTGTTTTCATACTCGCGGTCATCGTCGGGCTGACCGTGTTCGTTGGGCTGATTCTGCTTCCCGTAGTGCGCTACCTGGGCGGGATGCGGGCCGGTCGCTTCGCTCGGGGTACGCTGGGTTCGTTCGCGATGGGATTCGGCACCACGAGTTCGGTGGCCTCGCTGCCGATGATGTTCGAGGAGGCCGAGGCGCTCGGGCTCCCGCAGGAGCAGTCCACGCTCATCCTGCCGCTGGCGGCGTCCATCAATCGACCCGGAAGCGCGCTTTTCCAGGGCGCGTCGGTGGTATTCCTGGCCTCCGTGTACGGAGTGACGTTGGGCGCCGGCGTGGTAGCCGCGGTCGTCTTCGCCACGTTCCTCGCGGCCATGACCGTAGCCCCCGTGCCCAGCGCGGCCATCGTCACCATGGCGCCCGCGCTGAGCGCGGCCGGCGTCCCGCTCGAGGCGCTCGGCATAATGCTAGGCGTGGACCGGGTGCCGGACATGTTCCGCTCCGGCACAAACGTCGTCGCGCACGTGGCGTCGGCCGCCACGGTCGACGGCCTGACGCGCGGCAAGGCCGGCGCCGAGGTCGTCGAAGAAGCGGCCCCGTTCACATCCGCGGAGTAGGCCGGCCCAGCCATTCCGGCGCCCCGCCGGCGCGCCGACCTTGCCCTCATGTCTCGAGCGCACCGCCTCGGAGCGGCGGGAGAGAGGCTCGCCGCCCGGTACTTGGCCGCGCGTGGCTACGAAATTCTGGCGCACAACCTCCGGGATGGTCGCAACGAGGTGGACCTGGTCGCGCGCACCGGGCGCACGGTGGCCTTTGTGGAGGTGAAGACCCGCGCGGGACCGGAGTACGGTCACCCGCTGGAGGCCATCACGCCCACGAAGCAGCGCGAGATCGCGCGCGTGGCCGCCGGCTGGATTCGGCGTTTCGGTAGGCCGGGCGACGCCTACCGCTTCGACGCGGTGGCCATCATCTGGGACGGGAGCGGCCGTCCGGACGTGGAGCACGTACCGGACGCGTGGAGGAGATAAGGGGCGCGGGCCCTATGGTGCGGGCCCCACACCGGCGCGCCGGTGTTCCACCATCAGGCAGCGGTCCTGCACCACGCGGATGCCCGCGCGCGCCAATTCCTCGGCGGCTTCGTCGTTGCGGATGCCCGCCTGGAACCAGACCGACGCGGGCGCCGCCGCTATCAGGTCGTCCACGTGGGGGCGGATGTGCTCGGGCCGACGAAACACGTCGACCATGTCGATGGGCGGCGGAACGTCCGCCACCAGCCGGTAGATCGCCTGTCCGAGAATCTCCGTCACCTCGGGGTAGTACACCGGCACGGGAATCACCTCGAAGCCGGCGCGCTGGAGATAGCGCGGCACGTAATGCGCGGGCTTGAACCCCCGCGATTCAGGCTTGATCCCCAGGACCGCTATCCTGCGCGTATCGCCCAGCAGCGCCGCGATGTCGGCGTCGCTGTCGATCAGATTATCCCGCCAATCGAGCGTCATCGCCCGGCCTCCATCGGCTGGCCTGCCGTTGACCCCTCCGCGCACCCTGGGTAACATCCGCGGTGCCCCAGGACCGCAGGACGGAAGCTCGTGAACCCGGTCAGGACCCCGCAGGTAGCAGCCGTAAGCGTGGTGACCGTCGCTGTCGGCCCCCTGGGGCACATTTTCATCATTCCTCAGAACAGGCCGGAGATCCGGTGTGTAACCAACACGCCATAGGTGTCGGCTCACCGTCGCGAGCTTCCCACGAGGCGGCAGCATGAGTCGTACCGCTCTGGCGCGTACCTATCGTCCGCGCAGGTTCTCCGAGCTTGCCATGCAGGCCCACGTGGCCGAGACGCTGCGCGCCGCCATCACCGGTGGCCGGGTCGCTCACGCCTATCTCTTCAGCGGGCCTCGGGGGGTTGGCAAGACCACCGCGGCTCGGGTGCTCGCGATGGCGCTGAACTGCCCGCAACGCGGCGGCGACGGCGAACCGTGCGGAACCTGCGAGTCGTGCGAGCGAATCTGGTCGGGACGGGCCTCGCTCGACGTGGTGGAAATCGACGCCGCCTCAAACCGCGGGGTGGACGACGCCCGCGACCTGCGCGAGCGCGCCATGTATGCCCCTTCCGCTGTTGACCGGTACAAGGTCTACATCATCGACGAGGCGCACATGCTCACGCGCGAGGCGTGGAATGCGCTCCTGAAGATCCTGGAGGAGCCGCCGCCGCGCGTGGTGTTCGTTTTCGCCACGACGGAGCCGCAGAAGATCCAGCAAGCGGCGCCGCCCATCCTGTCGCGCTGTCAACGCTTCGACTTCCGGCGCATGAGCGTGCGGGCGATCGTCGACCGACTCAACGAGGTGCTGGAAGCCGAGGGCGCGTCGGCGCCCGAGGAGGCGCTCATTCCGCTCGCCCGGCGCGCCGAGGGCGGGATGAGGGACGCCCTCTCGCTGCTGGACCAGGTCATGGCGTTGGCGGGCGGCTCGCTCACCGCGGACGAGGTAGCGCGTGTGCTCGGGTTGCCTAGCGATGCCCTCTACCTCGAGGCAATGGACATAGTCGCCGAACGCAGGCACGGAGACGTGTTTCCGTTCGTGCGCCGCCTCCTTGATGAGGGCTTCGACCCGTCCGAGTTTCATCGCGGCTTCGCCGAAGCGCTCCGGGACGCGCTGGCGATCAAGTTGGACGGCCCGGAATCGGTGGACCGGCGTCCGGAAGCCGTCCACGATCTGGCGGCGCGCGCCGAGCGCTTCGAGCCCGGCGACCTGCTGCGCATGCTGGCGCTGGTCTCCGAGCTGGACATCGACGGGCGCTTCCGCAAGAGCACCAATCCGCGGCTGCTGCTGGAATCGCTGATGCTGCGGCTTACGCATCTCGAGCGAACGATCGACCTGGAGACGCTGCTGCGCGCGGCGGGGGAGGGCGGCCTCGAGGCGCTCCGGTCCGGTTGGGGCGCCGGGCAGGCGCCGCCGGCGGTCCGCGCGAGGCCCGCGCCGACCCCCTCCGGCGGCTCCGCCGGGATGGCGCCCACCGCGCCGGTTACGTCCCCGCCGCCGGCTCCTCCGCCGGAGGCCGAGGCCGCGCCGGAGGCGGCAGCCGCGGCCGGCGGGGTCGAGGCGGCCGGTGGGGTCGACGCGGCGCGGACCGCCCTCGCCGCCATCGCCCGCACGGGCGGCGGGCTTCCGCCGGGGATGGTCGCGTTCCTGCGCGCGACGACGGTGCTCGAGGCCGGGCCCGGCCTGGTGCGCCTGGATGTGCCCGCCGGCCCGCTCTTGGACCTGCTCGAGACCGACCCCATGGCGCGGCGCACGCTGACGGGCCATTTCTCCGAGCGGCTGGGCGGGGAGGTACGCGTGGAGGTCGGCGCGGAGGGCCAGGGAGGGGACACGACACCGGGCGAACGCCTGACTCCGGAGGCCCTGAAGGAAAGGCAGATGAAACGACTCGTTGCCGAGGAACCCGCCCTGGCCAAGGCGGTAGAAGAACTAGATTTGGAACTGCTCGACTAGCCCGTGCGTGCGCCAAACGCCCGCACCGTTCGGCGCTTGCTTTGGCGCGGAGCGGCCGGGTAGTTTGGCGCTCCATCAATAGCTGAAGGTTTCCCGACGATGACAAACTTGCAGCAACTCCTCCAGATGGGTCAGCAGATGCAGGCCCGGATGTCGCAACTGCAGGAGGAGCTCGGCAATCAGACGGTTACTTCCACGAGCGGCGGCGGCATGGTAACGGCCGTCGCGGACGGGAAGGGCCGCGTACGCGAGATTCGCATCGATGCGTCGGTAGTGACTGCCGACGATGTGGAGATGCTGGAGGATCTGGTGCTGGCGGCGGTGTCCGAGGCGCAGCAGCGAGCCCACGGCCTCTACGAAGACGAAATGAAGAAGATGGCCGGAGGCTTCCCGCTTCCGTTCGGCAACCTGCCGGGCCTCTAGGCGCGGCGACTCCGCTCCCGACCGTGTCCGCAATCGAGGGACTGATCCGCGAGCTGGCGAAGTTGCCGGGCGTCGGGCGCAAGACGGCGCTGCGGCTGACCTATCACCTGCTCAAGCGTCAGACCGAGGACATACGTGAGCTTGCGTCGGCGCTGAACGAGGTGGCGGACCGCGTGCGGCCGTGCTCGCGCTGCGGCAACCCGAGCGAGACGGATCCATGCGGGCTGTGTGGTAATCCGAGGCGCGACGACTCGGTGATTTGCGTCGTGGAGGAGGCCTCCGACATCGGCGCGATCGAGGAGACCGGGCAGTATCGAGGGCTCTACCACGTGCTGGGGGGCAGCCTGTCGCCGTTGGACGGCATCGGTCCGGACGAGCTGAACTTCGGGGGCTTGCTCGGGCGACTGGGGAACGGCGCGCGGGTAAGCGAGGTGATCGTCGCCACGGACGCAAGCGTGGAGGGCGAGGCCACCGCGACATACGTTCAGAAGCTGGTGGCCGGCAGGGACGTGCGGGTCACGAGGCTGGCGCGAGGATTGCCCGTGGGGGGGCACCTGGAATACGCCGACGGCGTCACCATTGCGGAGGCATTCGCGGCGAGGCGGGAAATCACGTGAGCGAGGACGGAATCGTGGAGAGCAGGGGCAGGGCGGGGCGTACCCTGGCGTGGGTGGTGGTCGGTGTTGGCGCCGCGGCGGCGGTCGCCGCGCTGCTGCTGCGCGACCAGATCTCGCGGCACCAGCGCGACCTGTTCAGCCCGCACCCGCTGCGCCGTCTCGCCGCCCTCGGGTATCTGTCGGGAGCCCAGGCGTCGGTGGAATCGGTCCACCTGTTGCGCGACTTCCTGGCCTGGGAACCGCGACCGCTGCTGCGCAAACGGGCCGGCCTGATCCTGCAGCGAATGGAGGGCAAGCTGGTCCAGCCGACGCCGGACGAGGCCGCTGGATGACCACCGGGGACAACTGGTCCTTCGATTCATCGGACCAGGACAACGTGGCGCGCGTGCTGGGGCGCTTTCGGGAGGAAGCAGGCGCGCGGGGCGTATTCCTGGTAGGCAGGTCCGGCCAGTTGTTGCAGGCCGAGGGCCGTACGGGCGGAATCGACGGCGCTTCGTTTGCCTCGCTCGCCGCGGCGGACTTCGCGGCGGGCCGTCAGTTGGCCGAGCTGCTGGGCGATGAGGACTTCTCCGCCCTCTATCATCAGGGCGCCCCGGAGTGCATGTACTTGATGGACGTGGGCGGTGAGGCCATTCTCGCCGCGCTGTTCGATCAGGGTACGACGCTCGGACTCGTGCGCATGCAGACCAAGCGCGTGGTACCGGAGTTGGAGCTGATCATCGAGACCGCGACGGAGAGAGAGGCCGATCGCCCGCGCGGTTCGTTCATGGAAGCCGGCTGGGCGGACGAAGCCGCGGACGAAATCGACAAGCTATTTTCCGACTAGCGGGTCCGACCCGCATTAGGGAGGGCACGATTGGGTAACGGTGATGGGAGGCGGCCCGCATGTCGATGATCAACTATGCCAGCCGGGAGATCAACTGCAAGATCGTGTACTACGGTCCCGGGCTCGGCGGTAAGACGACCAACCTGGAGTACGTATACTCCAAGGTGAACCCGGAGACGCGCGGGAAGATGATCTCGCTCGCCACCGAGACGGAGCGGACGCTGTTCTTCGATTTCCTGCCGGTCGACCTGGGGTCGGTGCGGGGGTTCAAGACGCGCTTTCACCTGTATACGGTCCCGGGGCAGGTCTACTACAATGCCAGCCGCCGGCTGATCCTGAAGGGAGTGGACGGGATCGTCTACGTGGGCGACTCGCAGGTCGAGCGCATGGACGCCAACATCGCGTCCATGCAGAACCTGTTCGAGAACCTGGCCGACTATGGATACGATCCGCACAATCTCCCGGTCATAATCCAGTACAACAAGCGAGATCTCCCCAACATCGTGTCCGTGGAGGAGTTGCGGTCTCAGTTGAACCCGTACGACTGGCCTGACTACGAAGCGGTCGCGGTGAACGGCGACGGCGTGTTCGATACGCTGAAGACCGTCAGCAAGATGGTGCTGCAGGCGCTCGGGTAACGGCGCCGCCCGATGCCCGAGATCAACCGGAGCCTGCTGCCGAACGCGATCACGGTCGCGCGCATCTTCATCGCGCCGGTGCTGTTCTTCCTTCCCCTGGCGGCCGGATTCGGGCCGCAACTGGCGGCGTTCGTGATATTCGTGATCGCCGCGCTGTCGGACCTGTGGGACGGCTATCTGGCGCGCAAGCACGGGTGGGTCAGCGACTTCGGGAAGCTGATGGACCCCCTCGCCGACAAGCTGCTAATGGTGGCGACCCTCGTGCCCGTCTATCTCGTGTCCAACCCGGTGGAGACCTTCAGCCAGTGGCCGGTGTGGCGCTCGCTGCCGCTGTGGGCGGTTGTGGTGATTTTCTTCCGGGAGATTCTGATCACCGCGCTGCGGACCGCGGCGGCCCGCCGAGGACTGATCCTGGCGGCGCAGAAGTCCGGCAAGTACAAGGCGTTTTCGCAGAACTTCTTCGTGGGCGCCGCGCTGCTCTGGCACGCTCTCCACACCAAGGCCGTGGCAGCCGGCTGGACCGGCCCCGCGTGGGAGGGTTGGCGCGCGCTGCACGGGGTGGTGCTCTTCGTGTCGTTGACGGTGGCGCTCGGCCTGACGGTGCTCTCTCTCGGCGTCTACCTGGTCAGCTGGAGGCGCGCCCTGGCGGAGGCCTGATGGGCGCGCCCGCGGTCGCCCTCGTCTCTATCGGCGACGAGCTGCTGAACGGCACCTCCGTCAATACGAACGCGGCTTGGCTGGGGCGGATCCTCGCGAGCGAGGGAGCCCGGGTCACCCGGTCCGTGACGGTCGGAGACGATCCCGCCGGCATAGTGAAGGCGGTGCAACGCGAAGCGGCGGAGTCGGACGCTGTCATCTGCACCGGCGGTCTCGGGCCTACCGAGGACGATCGGACACGGAACGCACTCGCGCGCGTAGTCGGCCGAGAGCTGCGCCAGGACGATTCGGTGGTGGCTTGGCTGCGGCGGCGCTTCGAGTCGCGCGGGCGGGAGATGCCCGCGTCCAATCTGCGCCAAGCACTTTTTCCGGAGGGCGCCGTCGTGCTGGCCAATCGGCTGGGGTCCGCGCCCGGATTCCTCGCTGAGGGGGACGATGCCGTGGTGGTGGCGCTGCCCGGACCGCCGGCGGAAATGCGCGCAATGAGTGAGGAGGCGTTGCTGCCGCTGCTGCGAGACCGTTGGGCGGGGCGGCTCGCTCCCGTCGCTCACCGCGTGCTACGGACCACGGGGGTGGCCGAATCCGAGTTGGCCGACAGGCTCGAGGAATTCGGCGTGCAGCAGGGCGTGGCGTTGGCCTACCTGCCGTCCACCCGAGGGGTGGACCTGCACCTGCGCGCCACCGACGAGCCGGCGCTGGAGGAGACCGCCGCGCGCGTGTCGGCCGCCGTCGGCGAGAACGTTTACGCGGAGGGCGGCAGCGACCTGGTCGAGGTGGTGGCAATGGCGCTGCGCGAGCGGGGCTGGCGGCTCGCAACCGCGGAGAGTTGCACGGGCGGGTTGCTGGCGCAGCGCATCACCGCGTTCGCCGGCTCTTCCGACTACTTCCTGGGCGGCCTCATAGCCTACTCGAACGAGGCCAAGACGGCCCTGGCCGATGTGCCTGCCGGGGTCCTCGAGGCGCACGGCGCTGTGAGCGCGGAGGTGGCCGAGGCGTTGGCGTCGGGCGCCCGGGCGCGTTTCGGAGCGGAAGCCGGTGTCGGCATCACGGGGGTGGCGGGACCGGGCGGGGGTACGCGCGACAAGCCGGTCGGCACCGTATACGTTGCCGCGCGGACTCCCGAGGCGGACGGCGTGCGAGTACTTCGCCTCGTGGGCGACCGCGCCGCGATCCGCGAGCGCGCGGCCCAGGCGGCCCTGGATCTTCTAAGGAGGATGTTGTGATACGGCTCGAGCGCGGCCGAGGGCACTTCGCCGCCGTCGACGGAACGGTGCTGCGCTACTTGAGTTGGACGACGCCCGGAGCTCGCGCCGCGCTTCTGGTCGTGCACGGTCTGGGCGAGCACGCGGGCCGCTACGATGCCTTCGCGGTGCGGGCGGCGCGCCGGGCCTATTCCACCTTCGCGCTGGACCTGAGGGGGCACGGACGGTCGGAAGGCGCGCCTACCCACGTGGGCCGCTTCGCCGACTACTCGGCCGACGTCATGGCGCTGCGGGCGACCCTGCTGGGCACCCTTCCTGACGGCCTTCCGCTCCTGCTGCTGGGTCACTCCATGGGTGGGCTGATCGGCCTGCGCGTGCTGCAGGAGTATCCCGACGCATTTCCCGCGGCGGCCATCACCTCGCCGTGGCTGGCCGAGGCCGCCTCTCCGCCCCCGTGGAGGGATCGACTCGGCCGATTCCTGCTGCGCGTGACGCCGCGCGTGGCGATCCCGAACGGGATCCGCGCGGTGGACCTGTCGCACGACCCCGTGGTGGTGCGCGACTACGACATCGACCCCATGGTTCGGAGGACGATAACGCCCGGGCTGTACGCCGCCGCGCGCAGGGCCCAGAGGGCCGCCATCGCGTCTCCCGGCCGGATCAGCGCCCACCTCCTCCTGCTGCTCGCGGGCGAGGATCGGGTGATCGACACCGCGACAGCGCGTGCCTTCGGAGAGGCGGTCGGGGAGCGGGGCGAGGTCGAGACCTTTCCGGGGCTGTTTCACGAGGTTTTGAACGAAGCGGATTCGAATCCCGTGTACCGGCGCCTGTTCGAATGGGTGGAAGACAGGCTGCCTCCGCCGGAGGCCGCGTGAAGCCCCTGGGGTCGCTCTTGCGTATGCTACGTGGCGGCGCGAGCGCGAAGGCCCGCTCCGCGGCTTCACCTCGGGATCGCGAATCTGCCGGAACGGCAGGCCTGCCCTGGCACCTGGCTTGCACGGGCGGACCCGCGACAGGTAGCCGACCAAACAGCACAGAAATGCGACGATGAAGCGAGACATACCGATCGACGGCGCGGAGATGGAGGCCGCGGCGGGGAGCGCTGAGCCCAGCCAGGACGACGGCTCCGCGGACTCGGAGTCCCTGGATCCGGATTCCACGGATGTCGAGAGGGGACTCGGCGCGCTGCACGAGGAAATCGAGACGCTCAACGACCAGCACCTGCGACTCGCCGCCGAGTTCCAGAACTACCGCAAGCGCGTGAACCGCGAGCGCGAGGAGATGCGCGCGCGATCCCAGGCGGAACTCGTGGGCGTACTGCTGGACGCGCTGGATGACTTGGAGCGAGTCACCACCGTGGACCCGGAGGCGGCCTCCGTGGACTCGCTCATCGAGGGCGTGGACATGGTCGAGCGCAAGCTTCAGCGGGCCCTGGAAGCCGCCGGCGCGGAGACCATCGACGCCGTCGGCAAACGCTTCGATCCGGAGACGATGGAGGCCATCGGCACCATGCCCACGGACGACCCCGGCCAGGACGATATCGTCGCGATGACGTTCCAACGCGGCTATCGCATGCACGGGATCCTGGTGCGTGCGGCGCGCGTGCAGGTCCTGAAGCACCCCGGCTGAGGGAGCTTCGGGCATGGCCTCGGCAGGCACCAAGGACTACTACCAGACCCTGGGCGTCGGCGAAAAAGCCGACGACGCGGAGATCAAGAAGGCTTACCGCAAGCTCGCGAAGAAGTACCACCCTGACGCGAATCCGAACGACGCGGCCGCCGCCGAGCGCTTCAAGGAAGTGGGCGAAGCCTACGGAGTACTCGCGGATCAGGAGAAGCGAGCGCAGTACGATCGCATGCGCAGATTCGGACCGCTGGGCGGCTTCGCCGGCGGCGGTGCGCGCAGACCGTCGCACGCCGGACCCGGCGGAGAAGACATCCGTTTCTCGATGGACGACCTGGGCGATCTGGGCGGCATCGGCGATCTGTTCGGGTCGATCTTCGATTTCGGCAAGCGGCAGCGTGCCCGCCCCACGGGAGCACGCGAGCGCGGGCGCAACGTGGAGTACACCGTGGAGGTGTCGTTCCGGCTCGCGGCGCAGGGCGGCAAGATAGCCATCACCGTTCCCATCACCGAGCAATGCGGCACGTGCGAGGGGTCGGGCAACGCCGCGGGCAGCAAGCCCAGGAAGTGTCCCGAGTGCAAGGGCTCGGGCACGGTGTCGTTCGGCAAGGGGGGTTTCGCGGTCAATCGACCGTGCCCCCGCTGTCTCGGCCGCGGACAGATCCCGACCGATCCGTGCACTGTGTGCTCGGGGTCCGGCGAGGTGCGCGAACAGCGCAAGGTGGCCATCAAGGTTGCGGCTGGGGTGGACACCGGCTCCAAGGTGCGCATTCCGGGGCAGGGCGAGCGGGGGCAGGGTGGAGGCCGGCCGGGTGACCTGATCGTCACCTTCGAGGTACGCCCCGATCCGTTCTTCGCGCGGGACGGATTGGACGTGCACTGCGAAATCCCGATCAACGTCGCGCAGGCCGCTCTCGGATCGAAGGTGCGCGTGAAGACCGTGGACGGTAAGCGTGTGACCCTGCGGGTGCCGCCAGGCACCCAGTCGGGGACCAAGTTCAGGATCGCGGGGCAGGGGATCGAGAAGCAGGACCACCGGGGCGATCAGTACGTGCGCGTCCGCGTCACGGTGCCCGAGGAGTTGGACGAGGAGGGCAGGAAGCTCATGGAGCAGTTCGCGGCGGCCAACGACCTTCGCTATTGAAATCGCGGGCCGCGGCTGCACATGACCGGAACCGGGGATTCGCCTTGAGCAGACGCCTGCTGGATGACGAGCTGCGCACCTGGGAGGTCTTCGCCACCGCCGGTGCGTTCGGCCTACCCGAGCGCTCCCGCGTGGTGTTCAACTGCGTTTCGGAGGCGGGCATGCGACCGCTGTGGGCGGAGCACGGCGGAGACAGGGCGGACCTGGAGGCGTGGATCGCTTCGGCGTCGGACGAGGAAATCGCCGCCGCGATGGCCCTGGCCGAGGAACTGCGCTAGTGTACCGTTGCAGAAGTCCCGTAGGCATTCGGCGCGCGCTGCATCCCGCGGATGCGGCGTTGGAACTCCTTGCCGTAGCGACGGCTACGGCG
>JBDLIA010000049.1 GCA_039715185.1 Gemmatimonadota bacterium | reverse complement strand
CTAGGGCGCTCGCCGAGATGGGTGAGCCTCTCGCCCTGCCCACCTCCGCTTTCGAGTACGACCTGCCGGCGGACCGAATCGCTCGGTACCCGGCGGAAAAGCGCGACGGCAGCCGACTGCTGGTGCTCGATCGTGCGAACGCCTCCTTGCGCCACCTTCGATTCTCGGATCTGGCCGAGCTCGTGCGGCCCGGAGACGCGCTGATCCTGAACGAGACGCGGGTGCGCGCCGCGCGGCTGGTGGGACGCAAACCCACCGGCGCCCCGGGCGAGGTGCTACTGCTGCGGCCGGCGCGCGGCGAGCCGGGCGAAAGCGCCGAGCTGTGGGAAGCGCTGGTGCGGCCCGGAAGCAAGCTCAAGCCGGGCCGGACGCTTGAGATCGCCGACGACCTCACGGTGGAGATCATGGAAGGCGCGGGCGACGGAGGGCGGCTCGTTCGCCTGCGGTCGCCCCTGGGCACGGACGAAGCGCTCCGGCGACACGGCCGCGTGCCGCTGCCTCCGTACCTGGAGCGGGAGGCGGAGCCGGCCGACCGGGAGCGCTACCAGACGGTCTACGCCCGCGCGCTGGGATCGGTGGCCGCGCCCACCGCGGGCCTGCACTTCACCCGGACGCTGCTGGATCGACTGCGGGAGCGCGGCGTGCGCATCGGCCGACTGACGTTGCACGTGGGCGTCGGCACGTTCAGGCCGGTGGACACCGACGACCCGGCGCTCCACGCGCTGCACGCCGAGTGGTACGACATTCCGCCCGCGACCGCCGCGCTCGCCGAGGACGTTCGCGCGCGCGGCGGCTCGGTGTGGGCGGTCGGCACGACCGGCGTACGCGCGCTCGAGGCCGCCGCCGATGACTCCGGGCGGCTCACCCGGCTCTCGGGCTGGACCGACCTGTTCATCCGGCCGGGCTACGCCTTTCGGGCCGTCGACCGGTTGCTCACCAACTTCCACCTGCCGCGTTCCACGCTGCTCATGCTCGTGGCCGCGTTCGGCGGCCACGAGCCGGTGATGAACGCCTACCGGGAGGCGATCGCGAGGGACTACCGGTTCTACTCCTACGGCGACGCCATGGCGGTGCTGTGACGGCGACGCCCGCCGTGGCGGCCGCGTCGGGTGCGGTTCCTCGTTTCGAGGTGAGCGCTACGGAAGGCGCGGCGCGCTCGGGCATTCTGCACCTGGCGCGCGGCTCGGTGCGGACGCCCGCCTTCATGCCGGTCGGCACGCAGGCGACCGTCAAGGCGCTCACGCCGGAGGAGGTGACGGCGGTGGGCGCGGATATCGTGCTCGCCAACACCTACCACCTCTACCTGCGTCCGGGCGCCGACATCGTACGCGACCTGGGGGGCCTGCACACCTTCATGCGCTGGGAGCGGCCCATCCTCACCGACTCGGGCGGCTTCCAGGTGTTCAGCCTCGCCGATCTGGCCGAAATCGATGACGAGGGGGTCCGTTTTCGCAGCCACCTCGACGGCTCCACGCACGCCTTCACGCCGGAGTCCGTGGTGGACATCCAGCGGGCCCTCGGCGCCGACGTGATCATGGCCTTCGACCAGTGTCCACCAGGCCGCGTGGGCCGATCCGACGCGCGCGCCGCGCTCAAACGTACGCTGCGCTGGCTGGAGCGCTGCGCGCGGCGCTTCGCCGAGACCGGCGGCCACGGCCCGAACCCGCACCAGGTGCTGCTGCCGATAGTGCAGGGAGGCGCCTACGTCGACCTGCGCCGGGAGAACGCGCGGCGCGTGCTGGAGCTGGGGGACTGGAGCGGCGTGGCCATCGGTGGGCTCTCGGTGGGGGAGCCCAAGCCCGTCATGTGGGAGGTGCTCGAGGCCCTCGAGCCCGAGCTGCCCGGTTCGTTGCCGCGCTACCTGATGGGCGTCGGCTACCCGGACGACCTGCTGGAGGCCATCGGCCGGGGCGTGGACATGTTCGACTGCGTGGCTCCCACCAGAAACGGCCGCCGCGGCACCGCCTGGGTCGAGGACGAGGGACAGGTCAATCTGCGCGCCGCCCGCTTCAAGGCGGACGGCGGACCGCTGGATCCGGCCTGCGACTGCTACGCGTGTGGGCGGTATTCACGCGCCTACATCCGGCACCTGCTGGTCGCGGGGGAGTGGCTCGCACTGCGCCTCGTCTCGATTCACAATCTGCGCTTCCTGATTCGGCTCACCGAGCGCGCTCGCGTGCACATCGAAGCGGGCGACTACGGGTCCTGGAGCGTGGACTGGCTGGAGCGCTTCCGGGCGCGCGCGCCCACTGGCAACTCGGACGCTGACGGCGCATGATCGGCTGCGCGGTTGCGGGGTAGTCGACCGGACCGACGCTGACTTGACGACGACCTTTCAGGAGAAAAACGCGTGTTCGCGACTTTGATTGCGCTGGTACAGGACGGCGCCCAGGGGGGCGGAGGCGGAGCCCGAATGTCCGTCATCCTGATTCAGCTCGCGCTGTTCGTGGCGATCTTCTACTTCATCCTGATTCGGCCGTCCAGGCAGTCGCAGAAGCGCCATCAGGTAATGCAGACGGAGCTGCGCCGGGGCGACGAGGTGGTCACCGACGGCGGCATCGTCGCCAAGATCGTGCACGTGGCAGACGACCGCTTGACGATCAAGACCGCGGACGACACCAGGCTCATCGTGGTGCGCTCCAAGGTCGCCCGCAGGCTCACGCCCACCGGCGAAGCGGAGTCCTGAGGCTCGCCCGTGATCCGCGATATCCGCCTGTTGGGAGACCCGGTTCTGCGCGCCCCGGCCGAGGCCGTTGGTGACGTGGACGAGGACATCCGGAAGCTCGTGGCGGACATGCTGGAGACCATGTACGACGCCGACGGCGTCGGCCTCGCGGCGCCGCAGATCGGCGTCGGCCTGCGGGTCATCGTCGTGGATCCCGGCGAGGACGAAGAATCGGGCCCCGTCGCGCTCATAAATCCGCGCATCACGCGCCGCTCTGCCGAGCTGGAAAAGGCGGAGGAGGGCTGTCTCAGCATACCCGGCATAGCCGACATCGTGGAGCGGCCGGCGGGGGTGGTGGTGGAGGCGCTGGGCGAAGACGGCGGGCCGCTGACGGTCGCAGCGGAGGGTCTGCAGGCGAGGGTGCTACAGCACGAAGTGGATCACCTGGACGGGGTGCTGTTTCTCGACCGCCTCAGCGCGTTGAAGCGCAGGATGGCCCTCCAGAAGTGGCGCAAGCTTCAGGAGGAAGAGAAGGAGCCGTGAGGGTTCTTTTCTGGGGTACGCCCGATTTCGCATTGCCCACCCTGCGCGCGCTGCTCGGGGAGGGCTTCGAGGTCGTCGCGGTCGTAACCCGGCCGGACCGCCCCGCCGGCCGCGGTCGTCGACTGCGCCGCCCCGCGGTGAAGGAGATGGCGGAGGACGAGGGCCTCGAGGTCTTTCAGCCCGTCGCCGCGGGGGACGAAGAGTTCCTGGCCGCCGTCCGGCTGCTCGAGCCGGAGGTGGGAGTGGTGGCGGCGTATGGACGTTTCCTGCCCCGGGCGGCGCTCGATCTGCCCGTCCACGGTACGGTCAACGTGCACCCGTCGCTGCTCCCGGAGCTGCGCGGCGCGGCGCCGGTCCAGTGGGCGCTGATCCGAGGCCTGGAGCGCACGGGCGTGTCGGTCATCCGCCTCGTCGAAGAGATGGACGCGGGGCCCGTGCTGCTGCAGGTGGAGGAGCCCATCCTGCCCGACGAGTCGGCCGCGGAGTTGGCCGCGCGGCTGGCGGAGATCGGCGGAGAGGCCCTGGTCGAGGCGCTCACCCTGATGGAAGCCGGTGAGATCGACGAGGTGGAGCAGGACCACGACGCGGCGACGTTCGCTCCCCCCGTTTCGGTAGACGACGCGCGCGTCGACTGGTCGCGCGCCCCGGAGACGGCCGCCGGCTGGATCCGCGGCACCGACGACGTGCCGGGCGCGTGGACCACCAGGGACGGCGCGCGCTTGAAGGTGTTCCGGCCCGCGCTGGCGGACGGGCCGGCCGGGGTGGGTGGCACGGTGCTCGCGCTGGATGACACCGCCGACGGCCGCGGTATGTTGGTCGCGACCGGCGCGGGCGCGCTGTGGCTCGCGGAGGTGCAACCCGAGGGCCGGCGGCGCATGTCCGCCGCGGACTGGGCGAGGGGCGGAGGGGTGGTCGAAGGGGACCGGCTGGGCGCATGAACCGGGCGGCCGCGCTGCCGCGACTACACGTCGTCACGAGCGACGATGTCGTGCGGCGGGCGGGCTTCTTCGGGAGCGCCGAGCGAGCGCTGCGCGCCGGGGGCGAGCGGCTCGCGCTCCACCTGCGCTGGCGCGGCTCGGGAGCGGAGCTGTACGACCTGGGCGCGCGCTTGAGCGGCGTCGCGGCGGACACTGGCTCAGCGCTGATCGTCAGTCGCCGCGTGGACGTGGCGCTCGCCGTGGGCGCGAGCGGGGTACAACTGGGGACCGGCGCTTTGCCGGCGTCCGCGGCGCGGCGGCTGCTCGGCGCGGGCGCGTGGATCGGCCGCTCCCTGCACCGCGTCGAAGAGGTCGGACGCCTGGAGAGCGCGGCAGATTACGCGTTCCTGGGTGCGGTTTACGACACGGCCTCGCACCCCGGCCGCGGGGCTCTGGGGGTGAGCGGGCTGCGCAGCGCGTGCGCGGCCGCCGCGCGCCCGGTGTTCGCCATCGGGGGAGTGCGCGGCGAACGCGTGGCGGAGGTCACCGCGGCCGGAGCGTACGGGGTGGCGGTCCTCGGAGCCGTGTGGGACGCGGAGGATCCGGCGGAGGCGGTAGGGTCGATGTTGGACAGCCTGGAGAGCTCGTTATGACTTCGCAAACGGCCCTGATCGGCGTCAGGATCAACGGCAGCCAGCGCGAGTTGGCCGGCGGCCAGAACGTAGCGGAGCTGCTGCTTTCATTGGGGCTGCACCCCAGGCTGATCGTGGTCGAGCGCAACGGCGAGATTCTGCGACACGAGCGCTACGAGAGCGTGAACGTCGAGGACGGAGACCGGCTGGAGTTGGTGCACTTCGTGGGAGGAGGGTAGGCCCATGCAATCGGCGCAGGCCGAAGCGAGCACAGGCGATGTGGGGGCGGAGCGAGAGGGCGATCGGCGACTGGTGATCGGCCCGCACGTCCTGGCTTCGAGGCTCATCGTCGGGACCGGGAAGTACGCCGACAACCTGACGATGGTGCGCGCCATAGAGGCGTCGGGCGCGGACATGGTCACCGTCGCCGTGCGGCGCGTGGACCTGGACCGCTCCCACGAAGAGGGCGTCCTGCACCACCTGGATCCGGACCGCTGGCAACTGCTCCCCAACACCGCCGGCTGCTACAGCGCGGAGGACGCCGTCCGTTACGCCCGTCTGGGCAGGGCGGCCGGCTTGAGCGATATGGTCAAGCTGGAGGTGATCGGCGACGAGCGGACCCTGCTGCCGGACGTCTCCGCTACCCTGGAGGCGACGCGGGTCCTGGTCCAGGAGGGATTCCGGGTGCTCGCCTACACGAACGAGGACGTGGTGATGGCGCTGCGCCTCGAGGACGCCGGCTGCGCCGCAGTGATGCCGCTCGCGAGCCCCATCGGCAGCGGCCTGGGGCTCGTGAACCCGTACTACATTCGCGAGATAAAGCGACGCCTGGCGGTACCGGTGATCGTCGACGCGGGCGTCGGCACGGCATCGGACGCGTGCGAGACCATGGAGCAGGGCGTGGACGGGATCCTCATGAACACGGCCCTGGCCGAGGCCCGCGATCCGGTGCGCATGGCGCGCGCGATGCGAGCGGCGGTGGACGCCGGCAGGGACGCGTTCCTGGCGGGCCGGATGCCGCGCCGCGAGTGGGCGGTGCCGTCGTCGCCGACGGAGGGGATGCTCGACTGAGCCGGCCTGGAGATTCCGGAGACGGCGGCACGCTGGCCCGGCGGTGCGCGTTGAGGGTGCTGCGTGACGTGTCGGGCGGCGCGCTGCTGGACCGCTCGGCCGCCCGCCGGTTCTCAGAGCTGGACACCCGGGACAGGGCGTGGGCGGTGGAGGCCGCCTTCGGGACCACCCGCCTGCGTGGCCGACTCGACGCCGCGCTCGCTCCGCACCTGGCCGGCAAGGCGCTCGACCCGGCGGTGCGGGACGTGCTGCGCCTGGGCGTCTATCAACTGAAGGAGATGGGGGGCGTGCCCCCCTACGCCGCCGTGTCGGAGTCGGTGGGGCTGGCCCGCGCGAGCGGTCGAGGCCGCGCGGCCGGCCTGGTGAACGCGGTTCTCCACCGCGTCGCGGAAGCCGATTACGCGCCGCCGCCGACCGGCAGCGACACCCTGACGGCGCTCGCAACCTGGGGGTCGCACCCGCGCTGGCTCCTGGAGCGCTGGCTCGCGCGGTACGGGGCGGACGCGACGGCGGCGCTGGTCGACGCGAACAACCGGCGCCCAGAGTTGTACATTCGCCTGATCGGCGACGGCGTGGACGCCGCGCTGAGGCGGCTGGCCGGCGTCGGCATCGACGCCGAGCGGGTGGCCCTGGAGCCGCGTTCGCTGAGGTTGCCGGCCGGCACCGACCTCGGGGTCGCGTTCGGCGCGGCCCGGGCGATCGTCCAGGATCCCGCGGCGTCGGCGGCCGTCCGGTACGCGGCGCTGCCCCAGGGCCACTCGATCGCCGACCTGTGTGCCGCACCGGGCGGCAAGAGCTTTGCACTGCTCGACCTGGGCGCCGGTCGCGTGACGCCCGCCGACCGTTCGCGGTCCCGACTGCGGTCGGTGGTGGACACGGCCGAGCGGCTCGGACTGCGGGGTGGCTCGACCGGCGCCGCGAGCGCGCCGAGTCCGGCGGGGCTCCTGGGCCCCGTCGCGGCCGACGCGTGCGCGCCGCCGTTCGCGCCGGGCGACGCGGTGCTGCTCGACGCGCCCTGTACGGGCACCGGCACGCTGCGACGGCATCCGGACGGCCGCTGGCGCGTGGGCCCCGCCGACCTGGCGTCGCTCGCGGCGTTGCAGGCGCGTATGCTGGATGCGGCGGCGGATGCGGTGGCGCCGGGCGGCTTGCTGATCTACGCCACGTGCTCGCTCGAACCCGAGGAGAACGAGGAACAGGTGGACCGGTTCTTGGCTGACAACGAAGGCTTCAGGCTCGATCCCCCCGCGGGCTCGGACGTGCCGGTTTGCGCGCAAGGCTACCTGCGGGTGCTTCCGCAGGAGCAGGGCGTGGATGGCTCGTTCGCGGCTCGCCTGCGCCGCGCGGCTTCGTGCTAGGCGACTCGATCCGCCGCCGCTCTGGCCGCTCGGGCCGCCGCGCGTCCGACCCGGCCGCGCCGCCGCCGGGAGGCTGGGGAGTGCGCCTGGCGGGCATCGTGGGCGGGGCGGCGATCGTCGCGTTCGCGGCCGCCTATTTGTTCGCCAGTTTCGTCCTCTACCCGCCCGCCGAAGCGTTCGGCCTGAGCGTCGAGGTGCCCGATCTGTATGACGCCACAGCGGCCGAAGCGAGGGAGCTGGTACGCGGCGCGGGTCTCACCGTTGGCGAGACGGTCGAGGTAGCCGATCCCGCCGCCAAGGAGGGCCGCGTCGTGGCGCAGAGTCCGCTCCCCGGGCAGGCGCTCCGGCCCGGCGGGGAGGTGCGGCTGGCGATCAGCGCGGGGCCGGCGCGCGTACGCATCCCCAACCTCCTCGGCTTCGAGGAGGGGGCCGCGGTGGCGGTCCTCGAGCGCGCCGGCTTCCACGTGGAGCGCTCCCACGAGATCGACGACGAGCCCGCGGGACGGATCGCTCGCATGCAGCCGGCGCCCGGCACGGAGCGGGAACTCCCCGCGACGGTCGTGCTCGTGGTCAGCAGCGGACCGCCCGGCGCCGTACCCGAGGATACCGCGGCCGGCGACGCGGGCGCGGCGGCGGGAGAGGAGCCCCGGTGAGGCGCCTGGCGACGTTGGCATTCCTGGCCGGCGCGGCGGCGCTCCTGGCGGCCGTGCTATGGCGCTCGGACGAGCCCGAGGCACACGCGCTGCACGGCCACGCGGCGTTCGCGGCGTCGTACGCGGCGCCCGACCTGGCCGGCGACACGGTCGCGCTGGCCGACCTGCGCGGCGAGGTGGTGGTCGTCAACCTGTGGGCCACGTGGTGTCGCCCCTGCGTGCGGGAGATGCCGTCGCTTCAGCGCCTCCAGGACGATCTGGGCGACCGTGGGCTGCGCGTCCTCGCCGTGAGCGTGGATCGCCTTCCCAAGGCGCGCGCCGCCGAGGAGGTGGGTCGCTTCATGGAAGAAATCGGCGTCGAGCTCGAGGTGTTGCTGGATCCCGAGGGGCGCGCCGAGCGCGTGTTCGGATCGCTGGGACTGCCGACCACCATCGTCCTGGATCGAGACGGAGCCCTCGTGTACCGGCGCCTGGGCGAAGGCCGCTGGGATGTGCCCCCGCTGCGCGACCGCATCGTGGCCGCTCTGGAGTCCTAGGTGCCGGGCTGGCGCGAGGCGATCGTCCGCAATTGGGCACTCAAGCTGACCGCGCTCGCGCTCTCCGTGGCGCTGTGGTTCGCGGTGCGCGCCGAGACGACCGTACGCGCGCCGATCGAGAACATCGCCGTGGAAGTCGACCTCGGGGTCGAAGGGTGGGTGCTGGACGGCCCACCATCGCCCGATTCGGTCACGGTCGAGTTCGAGGGCCCCGTGCGCGAGCTCATCTCGCTGCGCATCGACCCGCCGCGTTTCGTCGTCCCGGTCGAGAGCGTCGAAGACACCACCTTCGTTCGCGCGCTGGACTTCCGGCTCCTGGAGTACGCCCGCGGGGCGCGGCCGGACCTGACTCAGCCGGTCGACGTCCGACCCGGCACGATCACGCTCTTCCTGGACCGCATCGTCACCCGGCTGATCCCCGTGGCGGTGCCGCTCGCGGGCGCCCTGCCGGACGGCCTGCGCCTGCTCCGGGAGCCGACCGTGGATCCGGCCGTGGTGCAGGTGAGCGGCCCGGCGCGCGTCGTGAACGCGATGGTCTCCGTCTCCACCCTCCCGATCGATCTGGGCGAGTTGTCGGAGGACGCCGTCGTGGAGGCGGCGCTCGATGACGCCGTCCCGGAGTCGGTGGCGGTGGCGCCGGGCGTCGTCCGGGTGCAGCTCGCAATCGGCGCGGATCGAGCCACCGACGAGCTCGAGCGGGCGTCGCGTCCGTGACGGCGCCGGCCGAAGCGCCGGGCGCCCTGGAGCGAACTGCGGCGCCGAGGCCGGTGGCTGGAGACCACGCACCCGCTGACCCGCCGCTCGTGCTGGGCGTAGAAACATCCTGCGACGAAACCTCCGCGGCCGTTCTCGGACCCGGCGACGACATCCTGGGACACGTGATCCTGACGCAGGACGAGCACCGCGTGTTCGGTGGAGTGGTGCCCGAGTTGGCCTCCCGGGCCCACCTGAGGGTGCTCGGCGGCGTGGTCTCCTCGGCGCTCGCCGAAACCGGCGCGTCTCTCGGCGACATCGGCCTTTTCGGGGTGACCGCCGGGCCGGGCCTGATCGGCGCGCTGCTGGTCGGCGTGGAATGGACCAAGGCGGCCGCGTGGGCTCTCGGGCGTCCCGCCGTGGCGGTCCACCACATGGAAGGTCACCTGTTCGCCGCGACGCTGTCCGACCCTCCCGCCGAACCGCCCTTCGTGGCGCTGCTCGTTTCGGGCGGGCACACGCAGCTCCTCTGGGTCCCGAATTGGGGCAGCTATCGGCTGCTGGGCCAGACGCGGGACGACGCGGTGGGCGAGGCATTCGACAAGGTGGCGCGTTTGCTCGGACTGCCGTTTCCGGGCGGCGCGCACGTCGAGCGGCTGGCGGCCGATGGCAGCGCCGAGGCGTTCGATTTTCCGCGCCCGATGAGCGGAGCGCGCGGCGACGGCCGCTTCGATTTTTCCTTCAGCGGGCTCAAGACCGCCGTCGCCGTCGCGGTCCGCGACCTGGAGGCGAAGGGTGGACTGGGCCCGGCCCGCGCGGACCTGGCGGCGTCGTTTCAGGCCGCGGCGGTGGACGTACTGGCCCGGAAGACCCGAGCGGCCGTCGCGGAGACGGGAGCCGAGCGGGTCGTGGTCGGCGGAGGCGTGGCGGCGAGTCGCGCGCTCGCGGAGGCGCTCCGGGCCGCGCTCGGGGAGGACGTAGCGGTGTACCATCCGCCGCCCAGGCTGGCCACGGACAACGCCGCCATGATCGCGCGAGCGGCGCGCTTCCGCTACGCGGCCGGGGGCGCGTCTCCGCTGAGCTTCACCGCGAGCGCCGGCCTCCCCATGCCCGGCCTGGACGCGGCGGCCTGATGCCGCCGGTCCGGAGGCCGACCCCGTGAGGGCGCCGCGAGGACTGAGCATCCTGCACGTCAGCGACCTCCATTTGGGGCCGCCGTTCATGCCCGAGGTCGCCGAAGCTCTGCTCGCGCGCGCGGCGGCGCTGGAGCCCGACGTCGTCGTCGCGTCCGGCGACTTCACGCAGCGCGCCAAGCCTGAGCAATTCGAGGCCGCGCGGGCCTTTCTGAATCGCCTCCCCACGGCGGATCTGGTAACCGTTCCGGGCAATCACGACGTGCCTCTCTATCGCGTGCTCGAGCGCCTCTTCACGCCCCTCGATCTGTACCGCGAGCACATCCACCCGGAGTTGAACTGGGTCCTCGAGCGCGAGGACGCGGTCATCGTCGCGCTCGACTCCACCAGGCCGCGCAGGCACATCACCAATGGCCGCATCGACGCCGCGCAGCTCGAGCTCTGCGAACGCTCTTTCGCCGCGGCCGGCGAGCGGGCGCGCATCGTGGTCGCCCACCACCACTTCGCGCCGGCGCCCGACTACGAGCGCTCGGAGGTCATGCCCAGGGCCCGCTACGCGCTGGACCGGTTCACCGCCATGCGCGTCGACCTGATCCTGGGCGGGCACCTGCACCGGGGCTACATCGGCGACTCACTGGACGTCTACGCCGGTGCCGACGCGGCCCACGGCATCATCATCGTCCAGTCGGGGACCACCACGTCGCGTCGAGGGCGCGCGCGCGAGGCCGAGAAAAACTCGTTCAACGTGATCCGGGTGGGGGCCCACGACGTGCGCGTGACTCACTACATGCACTTCGACGAGCAGGCCGACTTCGAGCCGATCAGCGAGCACAGGTTTCCGCGCCCCGGGCTCGGCTTTTTCCGAGAGGGGCCGGCGGGGGCGAGTCCGTGACCGAGACTCGGCCGACCACGGCCCCCGAGGCGGCCGAGGCGAAGCGTCGCACGCGCTACCGCCGCTGGGTCGCGCTGGGCGGTCTCGTGGCGCTCCTGCTCGCCGGGCTCACGGTGGTGATCATGAGCCGCACGCGGGTGGGTCAGGAGCGCCTGCGTCGGGTTACGGTGAACTGGCTGGAGGACCGGTTCGCCGGGCGCATCGCCATCGGCGAGGTGGGCAGCGAGGCGAGCCTCCTGGGCACGATGACCTTGGGGGATGTCACCATCACGGAGCCCGGCGGGCGCCCGTTCGTGGCAGTGCGTTCGGCGATTCTCTCCTATGACTGGCGCACGCTCGTGTCCGGCCGCGTGGTCCTGGATCGCGTGCAGTTGGAGGGCGTCGACGTGGTCGTCGAGCGCCTGCCGGATTGGGACGAGTGGAACTTCGATCGTGCTTTCCGAGCGGGCCCCGACGATCCCGCGGACACGGCGCGCGTGCTGGTGGAGCTCCACAACGTCTCGATCACCGACGCCAGCGTCGAGTTACGGCTGCCGTGGGACGGCGAGGCAGAGGATTCGGCCCGCCTCCTGCTGGAGGACACGCCGTCGGGGCCGCTGCGCGTGTTCGCCCTCCAGGACCTGAGCCTGAACGCGAGCCGCATTCTGGCCGAAACCCCGGACGAACCGGGGCGCTTGGTGGAGTTGGACGGTTTCTCCGCCCACGCGTATGTGTGGGACCAGCCCGCGCGCATCGAGTCGGCCCGCGGCACCATCGCGGTGCGCGACTCCGTCGTGACCCTCGACCTGGACCGCATAGAGCTCCCCGGTTCGAGCTTGTCCGCGCTGGGACAGGTCGTTTTCGGCGACAGCGGACCCAGGGTCGATGTTCGGTTGGAGGCCCCCCGCGTCGCCCTCACCGACCTCACCTGGCTTCACCCCGAGCTTCCCACGGTCGGCCGAGGACGGGGGACGATCCTGATCCGGGCGCTGGCGCCCGGCAGGGTCCTGTGGTTCGCCGAGGACCTCGACCTGGAGACGCCGGACACGCGCGTGCGGGGAACGGTCGGCCTGGTAACGGGGGACACGCTCTACTTCAGCCGGCTCGACCTGGTCGCGGGTCCGCTGGACGTGCCGACGCTCGAGCGCCTGCTGCCGGTCGACCTGCCCCTGGACGGTCTCGAGGTCGAGGCGCTGCGTTTGAACGACGGGGGCTGAGCCGGCGGACCACGGCCCGGCGGCCGGGGTACTCTCGCCCGTCGGAGCGCGCGCTACCGTCCGGCGCCAGCGATGAGATTCGGAGGCCTTTTCGGAGCGTCCCAATGCAGACGACCAAAGTATTCATGATGATGGCGGCGCTCACCGCCCTGCTCGTGGTGGTGGGCGGCGCGGTGGGTGGACAGAACGGCGCCGTCGTGGCGTTCGCGTTCGCGGGCGTGACCAACTTCGGCATGTACTGGTGGAGCGACAAGATGGTGCTCCGCATGTACAAGGCGAAGATCGTGGGTCCAGACGAGGCGCCTGGGCTCCACCAGATGGTGGACCGCCTGCGCCAGAACGCGGGGCTGCCCATGCCGACGGTCGCCATCGCTCCGTCCAAGCAGCCGAACGCCTTCGCCACGGGTCGGGGCCACGGACACGCCGTCGTGTGCGTCACCGAGGGCATTCTGGAGCTCATCGACCGCGACGAGATGGAGGGCGTCATCGCCCACGAGTTGGGCCACATCAAGCACCGGCACATGCTCGTCAGCACCATCGCCGCGACCATGGCCGGCGCGGTCGGGTTCCTCGCCACGATGGCCAGGTGGGGTGCGATCTTCGGCGGGCGGGGCGGCGACAGGAATCCGCTGGCGCTCATCGTGGCGGCCATCATCGCGCCGATCACGGCGATGATCATCCAGTTCGCGGTGAGCCGCCAGAACGAGTTTCAGGCGGACCGGACCGGCGCCGAGATCTGCGGGCGCCCGCGGCACCTGTCGGACGCGCTCGTGAAGCTCGATGCTCACGCGCGGCGCATTCCCATGCAGATCAACCCGGCGGCGGCGCAGCTGGCCATCGTCAATCCGTTGGCGGCACACAGCGGCGGTCGGCGCGCGCTATTCAGCACGCACCCGCCCACCGAGGAGCGCGTCGCGCGTCTGCACGCGCTGCTCGAGGACCCGACCTTCCGGCCGCTGGAGGCTTGAGCCAGTCGCCGCTCGTCCCGCGGCGCGCTCTGGTCATCGTCAATCCGCAGGCGGGCCAGGACTCGCTCGAACGCCTGCGGCGCCGCTTGGGAAGCGCGCTGACGGCGCGGGGCGTCGCGTTCGACATCGTGGAGACGCTCGCCCAGGGACACGCGACGGAGCTCGCGCGGGCGGCGCTCGGCGAAGGGTACGGTGCGGTCTGCGCGGCGGGCGGGGATGGCACCCTCGCCGAGGTCGCGACCGGCCTCGTGGGCTCGGACGTCCCCCTGGCGATCATCCCCCGCGGCACCGCAAACCAGGTCGCGCGTAACCTCGGCGTCCCCACGGACATCGAGGGCGCCGCCGAGGTAGTGGCGACCGGCCGCTCCGTGGGCGTCGATCTGGGTCGGGCCAACGGGCGCGTGTTCGCGCTGGCGGTGGGCGCGGGGTTGGACGCCGCGGTGATGGCCGCGACCTCCCGCGAAATGAAGGAGCGGTGGGGCTTCGGCGCGTACATCTACGCCGCGCTCCGCGAGGCGGTGCGCACGCCCCCGGCGGAGTTCCGGATCGTCGCCGACGGCGAAGAGCTGCGCATCCGCGCGCTCAGCGTGATGGTCGCCAACGTGGGCGAGCTCTTCGCCGGCATCCTGCCGTCGCTGTCGCTGTCTCCCTCGGCGCGCGGGCTCGACACCTGGCGGGACGGACTGCTGGACGTGCTCGTCGTGGCCCCCGAGAGCGTGCTGGGACTTGCGAGCGTGATCTGGCAGTCCGTCCGCGGAACGTTCCGCGGCGACAAGCACCTGTATCACCGTCAGGCGCGGGCCGTGACCATCGAAGCGGATGGCGACGTGCCGGTGCAGGTGGATGGCGACGCCGCCGGGGTTACGCCCGTCGAGGTAAGGGTCGTGCCCGGCGACCTGCGCGTGCTCGTCCCCGCCTGACCTGGGGGCCTCGATGGCCGGGGTGCGCGCGGTTATCTTTGCCCCTTCGACAACCCCGGGCGCGCCCGGCCGGCGGTGAACGCCGCCCACCCGCGCGGCGCCCCCCGCGCACTGCATCCAATGGCCATCTCGGCATCACAACTCCGACGGGGCTCGGTGGTCCTGGTCGGCGGCGACCCTCACCGCGTCGTGGAATACCAGTCGGTGAAGCCCGGCAAGGGCCCGGCGTACATGCAGACCAAGCTTCGCAACCTCAAGACGGGCGCGATCTTCGATCAACGGTACCGTTCCGCGGACACCGTCGAGACCGCCTCGCTCGAGACCCACGAGCTCCAGTTCCTGTACGCCGACGGCACGCACTACCACTTCATGAACAACGAGACGTTCGAGCAGGTGGTTCTGGACGACGCCGCTCTGGAGGGCGCCGCCCGGTGGCTCATGCCCAACCTTGTGATCCAGGCGGAAGTGTTCGACGGCAGCCCGATAGGAATCCGTCTCCCCAAGACCCTCGACCTCCAGGTGGTGGAGACCGAGCCAGGGGTCCGCGGCGACACCAAGACCGCGGTCACCAAGCCGGCCAAGCTGGAAAACGGAGTCACGGTGACGGTGCCCCCGTTCATCGAAGTCGGCGAAAAGGTGCGCGTCGACCCCGCGGAAGGCGTGTACCTGGAGCGCGCCAGGTAGCAGCGGACGCCTAATGGACTGTAACAGGTGAGTACTTAGCATTCGAGCGGCGATGCATCCCGCCCGGGGTCGTTGGGACTCCTCGCAATAGCGCTGCTATTACTCGTCCTCCCGCCTCCCCGGATCGGGCGCCTCGCCCCTCTCGATGCTTAACTATCATCTGCTACAGTCCACTAGCCCCCCGCCCCGGTCGCGGCGCGACCCGATGCCTTGACCTGCGCCCGCCGGTTTGGCGATGATACGTGGCTATGCCAGATGAGCTGCTAATCGTCCGCGGCGCGCGCGAGCACAACCTCCAGAACATCGACGTCGAGATCCCCCGGGACCGGCTCGTGGTCATCACGGGTCTGTCCGGGTCGGGCAAGTCTTCGCTGGCGTTCGATACCATCTACGCGGAGGGGCAGCGGCGCTATGTCGAGTCGCTCTCCGCCTACGCACGCCAGTTCCTGGGTGTCATGGAGAAGCCCGACGTGGACGTCATCGAGGGGCTCTCTCCAGCCATCAGCATCGAGCAGAAGACGGCTGGCAGGAACCCACGCTCCACCGTCGGCACCGTGACCGAGGTGTATGACTACCTGCGCCTCCTGTGGGCGCGCGTGGGCGTGCCGCACTGCGTCACGTGCGGCCGGCCGGTACGCCGTCAGTCCGCGTCCCAGATAACGGACCGCGTCCTGACCTGGCCCGAGGGCGCGAGGATCGAGGTCCTCGCGCCGCTGGTGCGTGGCCGCAAGGGGGAATTCCGGGAGCTCTTCGAAGACCTGCGTGGCCGCGGATTCATCCGCGCCAGGGTGGACGGGGAGGTGCACGACCTGGACGACCCGCCCGCCTTGAATCGATACGAGAATCACGACCTGGCGGCCGTGGTGGACCGGCTGGTGGTGCGCGCCGACGACCGGCCCCGGCTGGCCGATTCCGTGGAGCTGGCGCTGCGCACCGCGGACGGCGTCGTCGAGGTGCTGCGGCACGACGGCGGCGAGCCCGCCTCTCGGCTCTTCAGCGAGCGATTCGCCTGCGTGCACTGTGGCACCGGACTGGCGGAGTTGGAGCCGCGCCAGTTCTCCTTCAACTCGCCCTACGGGGCCTGCCAGGGGTGCGGAGGGCTGGGGACGAGACGCGAACCGAGCCCCGAGCTGATCCTCGGCGACTCCAGCATCAGCATCCTGGAGGGAGTCGTTCTGCCCTGGGGCGACCCCTCCGGGCACCTGCGTCGCTCGGTGATCCCGGGCCTGGTCGAGCACCTGGACTTCGACCCGAACGCGCCGTGGGGCTCGCTGCGTGAAGAGGTGCGGGAAGTCCTGCTGCACGGCTCGGGCGGGGAGGCGGTGCGATTCCCCTATCGCACCGCAGGTCGCGACGGCGCCTACGAGGAGCCCTGGGAAGGAATCCTGGAGAACGTGCGTCGGCGCTACGCGGAGACCGGCTCGGACGCCGTGCGCGAGCAACTGGCCGCGTACATGACCGCGCTGCCCTGTCCGCAATGCCGGGGGGCTCGCCTCAAGGCCGAGTCGCTCGCCGTGACTGTGGACGGGCGATCCCTGGGCGACGCCGTCGCAATGAGCGTGGCGGACGCGGCGACGTTTTTCGCGGGGCTGCCCGTTTCGCGGGAGGGAGCGCCGCACGGCCCGGACGCGCTGCCGGGCGAGATCGCCGGCCCGATCCTCAAGGAGGTCACCGACCGGTTGCGCTTCCTCCAGGACGTGGGGCTCGGCTACCTGGCGCTGGGACGGAGCGCCGAGACGCTCTCCGGCGGGGAGGCGCAGCGCATCCGACTCGCCACCCAGATCGGCAGCCGGCTGGTGGGCGTGCTCTACATCCTGGACGAACCCTCCATCGGGCTTCACCAGCGCGACAACGAGCGGCTGCTGGAGACCCTGCGGCGGCTCCGCGATCTGGGCAACACGGTCATCGTCGTGGAGCACGATCGGGACACCATTCTGGCCGCGGACCACGTGTTGGATCTGGGGCCGCGGGCCGGACGGCACGGCGGCGAGGTCATGGCCTCGGGCGACGTGCAGACCCTGCTCGCCGCGCCCGACTCGCTCACCGCCGCTTATCTGCGCGGCGACCGCGAGATCCCGATGCCCGCCCGCCGCCGTCCGGCGGATCCGTCGCGGGCGCTCGTGGTCCGGGGGGCAAGAGAGCACAACCTGCGGGACCTGGACGTGCACTTTCCGCTCGGCACGTTCGTGTCCGTGACGGGAGTGAGCGGCTCCGGCAAGAGCACCCTGGTCAACGACATCCTCTACCGCGCGCTGGCCCGCCACCTCTACCGCGCGCGTACCCTGCCGGGCGCGCACTCGGCGGTGGAGGGCGTGGATCGCGTGGGCAAGGTGATCGACATCGACCAGTCGCCCATCGGCAGGACGCCCCGCTCCAACCCGGCCACGTACACCGGCCTCTTCACGCCCATGCGGCAGCTCTTCGCGGAACTGCCCGAGTCCAAGCTGCGGGGCTACGCGCCGGGCCGCTTCTCCTTCAACGTGAAGGGCGGACGCTGCGAGGCCTGCGCGGGCGACGGCCTGGTCAAGATCGAGATGCACTTCCTGCCGGACGTCTACGTCTCCTGCGACGTGTGCCGGGGCCGGCGCTACAACCGGGAGACCCTGGAGATTCAGTACCGGGGCAAGAACATCGCGGACGCTCTGGACATGACCGTGAACGAGGCGCTGGAGTTCTTCGACGCGATCCCGGCGCTGAAGAGGCGCCTCCAGACGCTCTCGGACGTGGGCCTCGGCTACATACACCTGGGCCAGTCGGCCACCACCCTTTCGGGGGGCGAGGCCCAGCGCGTGAAGCTCTCGTCGGAGCTGTCGAAGAAGGATACCGGGGACACCGTATATATTCTCGATGAGCCCACCACGGGCCTCCACTTCGAGGACGTGCGCCTGCTGCTCGGCGTGCTGCATCGGCTCGTGGACCGCGGCAATACGGTCATCGTGATCGAACACCACATGGACGTCATCAAGACCGCCGACTGGGTGATCGACCTGGGGCCCGAAGGCGGCGACGGCGGAGGGCTCATCGTGGCGGAAGGGACGCCCGAGGAAGTGGCCGGCGTGGCCGCCTCGCACACGGGCGCGTTTCTGGCCGGGCTTCTGGACGAGGCCGCGGCGGCCTGACCCGTCGTGGCGGCCCGTCGTGGCGTTCACCGGGAAACAAGTCCATAATTGCCGACGTAGTGCCAGCTAGCGGCACTTTACTTACTCGGAGGCGAAATGACGCGCGACGATTTCGAGAGCTACATGATCCGGATGGGAATCGACTACGAGGAGGTCGAGGACGGGCTCTGGCTGATAGAGCCCACCAACGGCGCTCCGTCGGTCGTGGTCAACTGGTCTCCGCCGGTGGCGTTGCTCCGACTGAAGGTCATGCACCTGCCTGAGGCCATGTCCGACATGGATCTGGCTCCGCTGTTCCGGCAACTGCTGGAGTTCAACGCGACGGACATCGTGCACGGCAGCTATGGAATAGAGGAGGGGGACATAATCCTCTCCGACGCGTTGGAGTTGGAGACCCTGGACTTCGAGGAGTTGCGCAACTCCTACGAGAGCATGGTCTTCGCCGCGTCCTCCCACACCCCGGTAATAGCAGGGCTGACGGGAGCTGCCGCGGTCGCCGGGGAGGAGGCTTGACCGATGGGAATCTTCCATAAGCTCTCCATGCTTCTCCGCTCGAACATCAACGACGCGATCGCCAAGGCGGAGAACCCGGAGAAGATGCTCAACCAGATCATCGTGGACATGCGCGAGCAGCTGGCCAAGGCCAAGCAGGAAGTGGCCGTGGCGATCGCCGACGAGCGAAAGCTGCGCGCGCAATGCGATACCGAGCACAAGCAGGCCCAGGAGTGGGAGCAGCGCGCCATGCTGGCCGTTCGGGAGGGTCGCGATGACCTCGCCAAGCAGGCACTCCTCCGTCAGCAGGAGCACACCGAGCGGGCGCTGAACCTCGAGGCGACGTGGAATCGGCAAGCCGGCGAGACCGAGAAGTTGAAGGGGTCGCTGCGCCAGCTGAACGACAAGATCGAGGAGGCGAAGCGCAAGAAGAACCTGCTCATCGCCAAGCAGAAGCGCGCGCAGGCGCAGAAGCGGATCCACGAGACCATGGCCGGTCTCAGCGACCGCTCCGCTTTCGACGCGTTCGAGCGAGTGGCCGAGCGGATCGAGGATTCCGAGCGCCACCTGCTCGCCTCCCAGGAGGTCACGGAGGCGCTCACCGGCGATACGCTCGAGACCGACTTCGCCCAGCTGCAGATCGGCGACGACGTCGAGACGCGGCTGCTGGCGTTGAAGCGCGACATGGGTTTGCTGGCGCCGGGAGACGAGTCCGAACAGCGCCAGATCAGCTCCGGCAACGGGCTTGTCGAGGAAGCGGAGGAGGATGACGGCTCCGACGTCACGCTGGACGACACCGTGATGGAGGCCGAGCTGGAGGAGGAGGGCGCCTGAGCCCAGGAAAAGCCGCCCGAGCTAGCCGTAGCGAAGGGTCGCGCCGCGCTTACGGCGTCCTGATCGCGGCGGTTTTCACGGTCCTGCTGCTGCTGTTCATGGCGCGGATCGCGGAGATCCTCCTGCTGTTGTTCATCGCGGTGCTGTTCGGCCTGTACCTGGGCGCCGTGACGGACGTCTTCCAGCAGCGGCTGCACATCCCGCGGCCGGTGGGCGTCGCATTGGCCGTGCTGTTCACCATCGCGGGCCTCGTCGGGGTCGGTTACCTCGTGGTGCCCCCGGTGGCCGACCAGACGCAGGAGCTGGTGGAGGCCAGCCCGCAGCTGCTCGCGGGCTGGGACTCCGCGCTCGTGGAGGTGGCCAGCCGGAGCCCGCTGTTCGCGGAAGCGGTGGGCGTGGCCGGCGGCGAGGGCGCCTCGCCGCTGGGAGGGCTGCTGGCCGAGATCCGCGGTTGGGCCGCTGCTCTGCCCGACTATCTCGCGAGCGGCGTCACCTTCCTGATCCACTTCGTCAGCGTGATGATCATGGGCGTGTTCCTCGCGGTGCGCCCGAACCAGTACCGCGAGGGTCTCATTCTGCTGGCGCCTCCCAGGCACCGCGAGCTGGTGCGCGACATCCTGACCGAGCTCGGCGCGACCCTGCGCGCGTGGATCACGGGACAACTGTTCGCGATGTTCACGCTCGCGCTGATGACCTGGTTGGGGCTGTGGATCCTGCGCGTGCCCTACGCCCTGGCGTTCGGGGTGTTCACCGGCCTGGTGGCCATCGTGCCGTTCTTCGGCACGCTCGTTTCGACGCTTCTGCCGGCGCTGTTCGTGCTCGGCGCGGGGGGGCTGGGGAAGTTCTTCGCGGTGATCCTGCTGGGGCTGATCGTGCACCTGGTGGAGGCGAACCTGATCATCCCCATGGTCATGCAGCACCAGGTCAAGCTGCCGCCCGTGCTCACGCTGCTCAGCGTTCTGATCATGGGCACCCTGCTGCACGCGATCGGGCTCATCGTTGCGGTCCCCGTCCTCGCGACTGTGATCGTCGTGGGGCGCCGGATCTACATCGATCGCTTGCTGGAAGGGAAGGGCTTCCGCAGGGCCGTTCGGGACGAGGCCATCCGGATCCGCCTCTCCGGTCCCGACGTGATGGTGTCGCCGCGCGCGCGCGCCACGAGCGTGCCCGGCTGGTTGGAGAAGGACCGCGACGGCGCCAGCTCGGTGCCGACCTGAGGGGCGCTACGGCGCCTTGGAAACCTCCCTCAACAGCCTACCGTCTACGATCCGGCACAGCGCGTCGCGCTGAAGCGACAGCGTGTCCAGCGCCGCCGCCATCCGGGCCGCGTCCAGCGACCCGTACCGCTCCAGGGGAGCACGCCACCCCAGCGCAGCCAGCGCGCGCGTAACGCCATCCACCGCGGCCGCGCCCCAGCGCTCCGCGGGCCGCGTTTCGGTCCTGTCGGGGCCGGTCACGAACGACGGCCGCGCGATCACCCAGCTCAGCGGCGACGCCCGCGCGGCCACCTCGACCTCGCCGCGCGCGCGCAGGTAGGGATTCCGCGCCTGGGCGTCCGCGCCCAGCGCCGACAGGTACACCAGCGTCGGCCGCACCCCGCCGCTCAGCGCGGCCTCGATCAGCAGCAGCGGCAGGTCGCGGTCCACCTCCTCGTAGCCGGCCCGCTCACCCCGCCGGCGTGCGGCGGCTGAGCGCCGCCGCGTAGTGCCCACCAGGATGAACAGCCTGGACGGCCGCCACCGGACGAGCGAGGAGCGCATCTCCTCCAGCGTCCACGCGGCGCGGTCGATTATGGCCCCGGCCGCCGCGAGCGCGTCGCGCGCGCCGGCGGCCGTGGAGCCCGGCCGGACGTGCGCGACCACCGGGTCTCCGGCGCGCGCCAGGCGCATCGTCAGGGCGCGCCCGACGTACCCCGTGGCGCCCGCTACGTAGGCGGGGCCGGCGCCCGCGGCGCTCAAGGCCGCGCGGGCGGGCCGCTTGCCGCGGCCGCGTAGAGGAGGTAGGGCGCGGCGGACGCGCGGAAGGCCTCGGCGGTGGTCTCCCAGCCGGCGGTCAGCTCCTCCAGCGGCAGACCCGCGTCCACGCCCTCCCGCAGCGCCGACGAGCCCGCGAGCCGGTCGATGGTACCCGTCCACGCGAACCGGTCCGGGTGCAAGGCGCGCGCGCCCGCGATCAGCGCGGCCCCCGTCCGGACGGGGTCGTAGGCGGCGCGATCGGTCACCGTCAGGCGCACCCCGCGCACGCGCTCGCCGTCGTACTTGCCGTCCTGCGGAGCGTCCGGGACGAAGCTGGTGGTGTCGATCCGGACCCCCGCCAGGCCGTGGCCGCGCGCGGTCTCGGCCAGCCGCTCCGCGTCCAGCCACGGCGCGCCGATCTGCTGGAAGGCGGCGTCGGTGCCGCGCCCCACCGACAGGTTGGTGCCCTCCAGCAGGACGGTGCCCGGGTAGTGCGCGGCGCTCTCCAGCGTGGGCATGTTGGGCGACGGCGGCCGCCAGCGCAGGCCGGTCTCGTCGAACCAGCGGTCGCGCCGCCAGCCCTCGACGCCCACGACCGTGAGGTCGACCGCGACGCCCCTCTCGCCCACCAGGTAGCGGGCCAGCTCTCCCGGGGTCAGTCCGTGGCGCATGGGGATGGGGTGGAGGCCTACGAAGCTCAGGTGCCCGGCGTCCTGCGTCGGCCCCTGGACCAACTCGCCCCCGATGGGATTGGGACGGTCCAGGACGACGAAGGCCACGCCCGCGTCGGCCGCGGCCTCCATCGCGAGGGCCATCGTCCACACGTACGTGTAGGGTCGGGCGCCGATGTCCTGGATGTCGAAGACCAGCGCGTCCAGGCCGGCGAGCATGGCGGGCGTGGGCTTCCTTCTTTCCGCCCCTCCGTACAGCGTGTGCGTCGGCAGCCCGGTAGTCGGGTCGACGCCGTCCCGCACCAGGCTGTCCAGCGCCACGTCGCCGCGCAGGCCGTGCTCGGGCGCGAACAACGCCGCGAGTTCCACGTCCGCGAGCGCGTGCAGCGCGTCCACCGTGCTGCGTCCGTCCGCGGCGCGGCCGGTGTGGTTGGTGATCAGCCCCAGGCGGGCGCCGCGCAGCGCGTCCGGTACCGAGCCCAGGAAGACGTCGACGCCCGCCCGCACGGCCGGCGGCGGCGGCTCCGCGCCTCCGCCACCCGCCGCCGCCGGGGCGTCGGGAGCGCACGCGCCGAGAAGCAAGGCCGCGAGCAAGGCCACGACACGCGCGGGGAACCCGCACGCCGCTTCGGATGTCCCACAGTCCGGGGCCCGGCGGGCGGCGCTCGCGCGCGTAGCGTCCCGCCCCGCCGGCGCCCGGCGGGCGGAATCTCGTTGCTCCTTCTGGTGGGCGTCCGTACAGTTGGCCATCGAGGATGTGTGGTTGTGGATGATGGAATCCCAGGTCGAAACATGACGAGGCTCTCGTCGCTCGCAATCCCGGGTCTCGCGACCGTCCTGTCGCTCGGCGTTTTCGCGGGCCTCACGGCCGTCGGCCCGGCCCCCGTTTCCGGCCAGGGCGATCCCGTGCGAGAGGCTCGCGCGCAGGCGCCAGCGGCCGCCGCGTCCCTCGACGCGGACAGCGTCTGGGTCGAGGCGACGCTGGCGCGTCTGCCGCTGCGCCGAAAGATCGCCCAGATGGTGATGCCGTGGATGTCCGCCGAGTACCTGGCGGTGGACAGCGACCGGTTCCGGGAGCTGCGCAAGGCGGTGGAAGCCGAGGGCGTGGGGGGCGTCATCACGTCCGTGGGCGGGCCCATGGAGGTGGCCTCCAACCTCGCGCTCCTTCAGCGCCACTCGGACGTCCCCCTGCTGGTCGCGGCGGACCTGGAATACGGCGCCGGCCGCATCCTGGACGGCGGCGTGGTGCACCCCTTCAACGTGGCCGTGGGCAGCGCCACGAAGTTTCCGCCGCCCATGGCCTTCGGCGCCACGGGGGAGCCGGAGCTGGCCTACGAGATGGGCCGCATCACCGCCGTCGAGGCGCGCGCCGTGGGGATCCACATGGCGTTCGCGCCGGTGGTGGACGTCAACAACAACCCGCAGA
>JBDLIA010000048.1 GCA_039715185.1 Gemmatimonadota bacterium | reverse complement strand
GCCTACGGGACTTCTGCAACGGTACACTAGGCCAGACGACGCCTAGTCGCCGCGGGCCGGGGGGCCATCCAGACCCACCAGGCGCATGAGCGCCAGCGCGTTGGTGGAGGTCGCGATCCCCGGTCGCAGCTTGTAGTCGAAGGTCATGCCAGCCTCCGGGCCCTCTCCGAGCACGGTCTCCTGGAAGTGGACGGAGGTGCCCGCGGCCTCCAGGGCGTCCTCCAGGAGCTCCAGGTCGTGCGTCGTCAGCGCGCCGATCGCGCCCACCTCCAGAAGGTGATCCAGGACCCGGCGGGCTGCGATCCGCCGCTCAGCGGTGTTGGTGCCTTGCAGGATCTCATCGAGCAGGAAGAGCACGCGCTGGCCGGGCTCGGCCTGCGCGGCGGCGTCTACCACCGCCTTGAGACGCTCCAGCTCCGCCATGAAGTAGGACACGCCCCTGGCGAGCGAGTCGCGCACGCGGATGCTGGTACGCACGTCGAGGGGCGGGAGCCGCATCTCGCTCGCGCACACCGGGCCTCCCGCCTGGGCCAGCACCGCGTTGAGTCCGATCGCGCGCAGCAGCGTGCTCTTGCCCGACATGTTGGAGCCTGTCACGTGCAGGAAGGTGCCGGGCGGCCCCACCGCCACGTCGTTCACCACGCGCTCGGAATCGGCGAGCAGGGGATGGCCCAGCGCGCGGGCGCTGAGGACGGGTTCGTCGGAGCGTTGCGGGTACGCCCAACCCGGCTGGTCGTGCGCCAGCGTCGCCAGCGCCGACAGCGCCTCGAACTCCCCCGCGGCCTCCAGCCAGCCGCGCAGGCGCGGTCCCACCGCGTCGCGCCAGCGCTCCATGGCGGCGTGCACGTGGAGGTCCCAGAGGGTCATCAACTGGATGGGCGCGTACAGCATCGCGGAACGGCGCAGGTCGGACAGATGCATCAGCCGACCCAGCCGCCCTATGCGGCGGGCCGGGTCGACGCCGTCCACGCGTAACCCGGTCACCAGGTCTCTCAGGGCCGGCGCGCGCGGCTCGGCCGAGGCGACCGCGTGCAGGAGCTCCGGAAAGCCGCGGAAGAGGCCTTCGCGCGAGAAGGCGCGCACGAACGCCGCGCGCGCTCGGGCGCCCGGGCCGGCGAAGGTGAGCGCCCCGGCCGCGAGCAGCCCCCACGCCCACCAGGCTCGCTCCACCACTCCCGCCAGGTCCAGCCCGGCCAGCAGCCAGGTCGAGGCGGGCACGGCCCACGCCAGGACTAGCACGCCGCGCCCGGGGCCGGCCGCCGGGCCGCCCTCGGCCCACGCCAGCAGCGGCTCCACCTCGGCGGGGTCCACCCGGCCGGCGCGCTGCCCGTACGCCGCGACCGCGTCGCGCAGGTCCCGGGCCTCTGCAAGCTCCGCCACCGCCGCCTGCCGCTTCTCCACGTCGCGCCAGCGCGCCGGCGCCAGCAGCCAGCCCTCCAGGATTCGCCTGCCCGCCGGGGTCCCGACGGGCCCCAGGATCTGGCTCAGTCCGGCCTCGCCGAAGACGTCGAGGTCGTCGGCGTACGCGTGGCGGACGGTGTCGGTGGCCGGGGGGCGCGGCTCGAGAGACTCCCAGCGGCGGGCGAGCCGCGCGGGGCCGAGGGCGTTGAGGTCCGCGAGCGCGCCGGACCACGCCGCCCGCTCCTCCAGCTTGCGGTGCACGACGACCGCCGCGGCGAACCCGACGAGCCCCGCGGCGAGCGCCGCAAAGCCGAGCAGGCTGCGCGTCTCCTCAGCCCACACGCCGCCGGCCAGCGCCAGCCCGAACGTGGCCAGGCGGGCGTACGACGCCCACGCCGCGCGCGCCGCTACGTGGTCCCTTTCGGCGCCGAAGCGTCGGGCCCGTTCGGCGTAGATGGCTCCGGGGTCGCTGTCCATGTCCTCGAAATAGTAGGGGAGGTCGCAGGGTTACGCCTTGACGCCGGGTGTCCTTCACGGTTGCTTCGCCACGCGCGAGCCGCCGGTCGTCGGTCGCGCCGCACCGCAACGAGCGAGTCATGGCCTGGATCAGAATGATTCCGGAGGACGAGGCGGAGGGTGACGTCGCGCGCGCCTACGCCCGCGCCGTCGGCCCAGCCGGTGGCCCCGTCGACAACATCCTGAAGATCCACTCCATTGCGCCGAAAGCGCTGGCGGACCACCTGGCGCTCTACCGCAACCTGATGTTCGGAGAGTCGCCGCTGAGCCGCACGGAGAGGGAGGCGATAGCGGTCGTGGTGTCGGTCATGAACAAGTGCCGCTACTGAATCGAGCACCACGGGGCGGCGCTCCGTAAGGCATCTGGAGCACCCGAGTTGGAGCGCGCGATTCGGCGGGACTGGCGGTCCGCGGAGGTGCCCGACCGGCTACGCGCGATCCTGGAGTACGCGCAGAAGCTGGGCGCGACCCCATGGGAAATGAACGAGGGCGACCTGGCGCCGCTGCGCGTCGTGGGGCTGGACGACCGCGCCATCCACGACGTGGCGAGCGTCGTCGCCTACTTCAGCTACGTCAACCGCATCGCCGACGGCCTGGGCGTGGAGCTGGAGGACGAGTCGCGGTAGCGCGTCAGGGCGAGCGCAGGCGTCGGCGGATCGCGCTCTGGCCCCGGTAGACGCCTAGCCCTACGCCGCCGCCCAACGCCACCGCGGTCACCGCTCCGACCACCGGCAGGATGGCGACGATCGGGGCGGCGGCGAGCGCGGTCACGCCGCCCGCCACCATGGCCGCGGTGCGGCTCTGCGCCTTGTCCACGTACTTGAGGCGATTGCGCGTGAAGTCGCGCGTCTTGATATAGCTCAGGGCGGTGGCCCCGCCCGCGATCAGCAGTTCTAGCATTGCTCCCTCCCAGGGTTTGCCCCGCCGCGGTCGAGACCGTACCGATCGGAGCGGCTACATTTCTTTTACGAGTACACCCCAGAGCAGTTTCACGATACTCCGGCCCCGGTGGTGCACGTGCTCCGGCTGTGCTTGAGCTGCGGACATCCGTTTCCCGAAGGTCGCCTGGAGGCTCTTCCGGCGGGAGAGGGGGCCGCCTACGGACCCGACAACGGCAGGCTCTGGCTGATCTGCGGTCGCTGCGGCGGGTGGAGCCTGGTGCCGCTCGAAAGCCGGTGGGAGGCGCTGGAGGCGCTCGAGGCGGCCGTCAAGGACGAGGGCACGGTGCTGGCCTCGACCGCGAACATAAGCCTGGTGGACGCGGCCGGTCTGAGGCTGGTCCGGGTCGGTTCGGCGCTGCGCGCGGAGCAGGCCTGGTGGCGCTTCGGGCGGCGGCTGCGCGACCGCCGCCGACGCTACCTCAAGCTCGCCCGCTGGAATGCCGCGTTCAGCGCCTTGGCGGCCCCGCACCTGACCGTGCTGAGCTACGTCCTGAACCGGGATCGGGATGTCGCCGATAGGGTTCCCCCGTTCCTGCAACCGGTCGCGCGACGACTGGCCCTCGGCCGCCACGCCTGGCGCGGAGACCAGACGTGTGTTTCCTGCGGACGAGCGTGCGACGTTCTCACCTTTGCCCGGGCCGGCGCGCTTCGGCTCGCGCTCGGGAAGGACGCCACGATCGACCTCCGCTGGGAGTGCGGGCCATGCCGGCTGAGCCGCTGGGGACTCACGAAGCCGATCGCTCGCACCGCCGCATCGAGCCCGGGTGAGGGCGCTGGGGGTCGCCCGTTCGGGCGGGACGCGGCGGAGGCACTCCTACGTAGATATCTGCAACACAGCAACTTCCGTGGCGCGGGCGAGGTCGAGATCGAGCGCGCGGCCACGGACATCGGGTCCGCGGGCACGGCGCGGGCGTGGGTATCGACCCTGGGCGAGCGCGGGATCCGTCTCGACGAGATGGGGCGCGCCGAGCGGTTGACCCTGGAGATGGCTCTGGGCGAATCGGTGGAAGCGCGCTGGCTGGAACTCGAGGCCGCCGAGCTGGAGCGACAGTGGCGGCGGGCCGAGGAGCTCGCCGCGATCATCGACGGAGAGCTGACCCCCTGATCAGAGCTGGAACGAGCGGACGAGGCGCTGTTCCGTTTCGCCCTCGATCGCCACGTGGACCTCCATGTGCGCCTCCAGGCCGCTGCCCCTCAGCTTCTCCCTGAAGAGTTGATCGACCTGGAACACGCCCGCCGAGTTCGAGAGCTTGATCACGAGTCGTATGGGCTTCACCTCGCCGGGCTCGATCAGCACCTCCTCCACCGCCGCCGCCGACACGCTGTGGATGCTCACCGAACCGGCCTCGAAGGGGATGCGGGACCGCCCCTTGGCCATGTCCAGCGCGTCCGCGATGCGCACGACCCCCGCCTCGACGGTGAGCGGCCTGGCGCCGGACCGGTGGGCGATGATCGCGTGCAGGATCTCCGACCGGACGATGGTCGCTTCGGGCACGTCGTACACCGAGGACAGGAGCGTCCGCAGCTTGTCGTGGGCGATGAACAGCGAGAACGATTCGTGGTCCGAGCGGTGGATCGACATGCCCACGTCGTGGAGCATGGCGGCGAGCGCGACCACGACCTCCGCGTCTCGCTGGTCCAACCCGTAGTTGACCGAGATCGACGGCACCACGCCGCGGTCGGCGAGCAGCCGCAGGAGCTTGAGCGCGATGTTCATGACGATCTTCACGTGCACCGGGCCGTGGTCCGTCATGCCCAGGCGCTCCATGGAGTTCACGTTGGCCGCCAGCAGCAGCGCGTAGAGCTCGTCGTCGCGGTTGGCGGCCTCCAGTATCGTCTCCAGCCTGGCGTTGTTGCGGGACGGAACCGAGATCGCCAGCCGGCGCTCGAAGCGCTCCGCCACGGAGCCGCTCGGGGGCGCCAGGAAGTCCTTGTCGTTCAGCATCAGTCGGCCTCTTCGGGGGCCAGGAGTACGCCGCGCTCGTCCCGTATCCAGCCGGCGTCCGCCAGGTCGACGGCAACCTGCGCGGCGTCCGTCACGACGGGCAGATCATCGGAGTCGTCGGCCCGCACGGACTTCGCTGCGCCGGCGGGGCGCTCCGCTCCGGAGGGATCGAACTGCACGATCTGCGTCCACGTACGCGCCACGGCGTCGCCGAAGACGAGCAGCAGGTCGCCGGGCTGGGCGAGCTCCAGCGCGTGCCGCACCGCCGCGGCTTCGTCCGGAACGATCTCCACGGCCTCGTCCGCGACGCCCGCCGCCAGCAGCTCCTCGCGCAGCATCGCGGGAACCTCCTCGGGGCCGCGTCCGCGCAGCGCGTCGTCGCGCCGGCACACGTAGTGATCGAAGCGGCCCGCCGCGATGCGCCCTATCTCGCGGATGTCTTCGTCGCGCCGGTCACCGGGCGCCGCCAGCACGACGAGTCGGCGACCCTCGGTGGGGATGCGACCCACGAGGTCGCACATGGCCTGGACGGCGGCGGGATTGTGCCCGTAGTCCAGGATCACCTTGAAGGGATGGTCGTCGAAGACGTTGGTCCTCCCCGGGGCCTGGAAGAACGACGCATCGAACGTGCGCAGCCCGTGGCGTATGTCCTCGAGCCCCAGGCCCATGCTATAGCCGGCCGCGGCGGCGCACATGGCGTTCTGCACGTTGTGCATGGCGCGCCCCTCCAGCGTGGCCGGGATCAGGTGCGTCCACAGCACGGGCAGGTGCGCGCCGTTCTCGTACAGGGTGATCATGTGGCCGTTGATGCCCTTCTCCAGGACCACCGCTCGGCCGCCGGCGCGGATGTGCTCGCCCACGAGCTGGTGCTCGGGGTTCGCCGTCACGTAGCAGACGTGGCTGGCCTCGGTGTGCGCCGCCATGCGCAGGCAGAGGGGGTCGTCGGCGTTCAACACTGCGGCGTCGGTGGCGACCTCCACCACGATGCGCTTGACCTCGGCGAGCTCTTCCAGCGTCTGGACCCCCCTCAATCCCAGGTGGTCCGAGGCGACGTTCAGGACCACCCCCACGTCGCACTTCCGGTACCCCATCCCGGCGCGCAGCAGGCCGCCGCGCGCAGTCTCCAGCACCGCGACGTCCACCGTGGGGTCGCGCAGAACCATGCGCGCGGAGGTGGGCCCCGTCATGTCGCCAGCGACGGTGCGTACGCCGTCCATGTAGACCCCGTCCGTGGTCGCGAGCCCCACCCTTCTGCCCGCCATCTTGAACAGGTGCGCGAGCATGCGCGTGGTGGTCGTCTTGCCGTTGGTGCCGGTGATGGAGGCGATGGGGATTCGGCGCAGCGAAGCCGGCGGGAAGAGCATGTCCATGACGGGCCCGGCGACGTCGCGGGGCGACCCCTCGGTGGGGGCGGTGTGCATGCGGAAGCCCGGCGCCGCGTTCACTTCACAAATCGCACCACCTATTTCATGGTAACTTTTTGTAACATCGGATGTTAGAAAGTCGACGCCAGCTACATCGAGTCCGACGGCAGCGGCCGCGCGAACGGCCATGTCGCGCACGTCCGGGTGCACGACGTCGGTGACGTCCACCGCCGTGCCCCCGGTGGACAGGTTGCCCGTCGAGCGCAGGTAGACGGTCTCGCCCTCGGCGGGCACCGTGGCGGGGGTGTAACCCATGAGGTCGAGCAGGCGCAGGGCCTGATGGTCGAGCTCGATGCGGGTGAGGACTTTTTCGTGGCCGATGCCTCGCCGGGGATCCTGGTTCACCAGCTCGACGAGCTCCTCGATGGTGCCGCGGCCGTCCCCGACCACGTGCCCGGGCACCCTTTTGGCGGCCGCGATGAGCTCCCCGTCGATGACCAGGAGGCGGTGGTCCAGGCCGTCGATGAAGGTCTCCACCAGCACCGTCCGCGAGTGCTCGCGCGCCTTGGCGAAGGCGACCTCCACGTGCTCGTCGTCGGTGAGGTTCAGGGACACGCCGCGCCCGTGGTTGGCGTTGAGCGGCTTGACCACCACGGGGTAGCCGATGCGCCTGGCGGCGCGCGCCGCGTCGCGGGGACCGTGCACCGGCCGCTGCTGCGGCACCGGCAGGCCCAGGTCCCTCAGGATCTCGTTGGTAAGCTCCTTGTCCGAGGCGATGTCCACCGCGATGTGGCGCGTCTCACTCGTGACGGTCGCCTGGATGCGCCGCTGGTATCGACCGTGGCCGAACTGAACGAGGCTGTACGGGTTCAGGCGCAGCCACGGGATGTCCCTTTCTTCGGCGGCGCGCACGAGGGCGGACGTGCTGGGCCCGAATGCCCTGCGTTGCGCGAAGCGGATGAGGCGCTCCTTCTCTTCCACGAAGTCGAAGTCCGCCGGCACCGAATCGGCTGGTCGGAGATCCCGCGGCAAGAGCGAGTGGAGCAGCTTGATCGCGAGCTCACCCGCCGCCAGCCCGACGCGCCGCTCCTCGTACTCGTAGACGACGTGGTAGACGCCCGGCTCATCGGTCGAGCGGGTCTTGCCGAAGGTGACGCGAAGGCCCGCTTCGTTCTGCAGCTCGATGGCGACGTGCTCCAGCACGTGCCCCAGCCAGGTGCCCTCGTCCTCCGTCATGCGCCGCACGAAGCCGCCCGGCTCGCCGTACGAGCAGCCGTGCGCGCGCAGGCCGGGCAGCGTCTCGAGCAGGCTATCGACGAACGACCCGGGCAGCTTGACGGTGGGCCAGTCCTCCAACTCGCCGAGCTCCAGCGTGTGGCGGATGACCGGGAAATGCGCGAACAGGCTCGGGCCCACGTAGACGTTGGTGTCGCGGATCCTCATCGGGGGGCGTTCGCTCCCTCCGTCGACCTACGCATGGCGAACGGCCTTGGCGTGGTCGGCCGCGTGGGACGAGCCCGGCGCATACGCCTCGCGGGCGCGCACGTCGTAGGCGGCGCCTGCGGTGAGGACGTGCAGGCGGAGCCCGATCAGGCAGACAGGCTGCCGCTTCTTGGCCGAGTCCATCGATGAGTGCGCCAGCTCAGAGGGGTCCAGGACGGCGAGCCCGCCGCCGCCCACGACCTCGAGCCTGTCGCCGGCGTCGATGAAAGCCGCCGTGTTTTCGTCCAGGCCGAGGCCGATCGCGAACGGGTTGTACGCTAGAGCCGTGAGAAGGCGCCCCAGGCGGTCGCGTTGCCGGAAGTGCTGGTCGATGATGACCGCGTTGGTGAGCCCCAGGCCGGGGGCGAGCGTGACCATGTCCGCGCGCGGAATCGCGCCGCTGCGGCCGAACGCGATCATGTGCTCGCACAGGAAGGCGGCCCCGGCCGAAGTGCCGGCGATGTGGACGCCGGCCGCGTTGGCGCTGCGCAACGTGGCTGCGAGGGCGGTGCCGCCGATCGTGGTCGAGAGCCGAAGCTGATTGCCGCCGGTCAGGAACACGCCCGTCGCGTCGCGGAGCGCCAGGCCTTCGGCTTCAGCCTGCTCGCGCGAATCGATCCGGTGCGACCATACATCGCCCGCTCCGAGCTCGCCCAGGAGCTCCGCGTAGCGGGGCCCCGTTTCGGCCAGCTCCGACGCCGTCGGCAGGACGGCGATGCGCGCGTCGGCCCCTCCGCAGAGGTCGACGAAGCGCTTCAGAATGGCCGCGTCGCGCAGCTTTTCCTCGGCGCCGCCGATCGGCACGATATGGCCGCGCCGGGGGTTGTCGTGGTCCCGGGGTGGGTTCATCCTTCGCCTCGCGGCTCCGCCCATGGAACCGCGCCATTCGAGTGTGGGTTATACCCGCGCCGCCACGCGCGCCGTCGAAGTCGTTCTCTACGGTGGTGGGGCGGAATCCGAAGCGAGAAACGTCTCAGCGGCGACCGGCCTTGGCAACCGCCGCCGGCGACGCATGCGGACGCACGGCGTGGTGCGGCCGCGTTCCAAAAACATACCGGAGGGGATGACATGGCGGAGCGTCCTACCAGGGTGGGCTCTGGCAGCGCGTTCTGGGCTCTTGGCCTGGGCCTGTTCGCGGCCTGCTCCGATGGCACCGCGCCGCCGCCTCCGGCGGGCGAGCCCGACGTTCGCTTCACCACGGCCGAGATCAGCATCGGGTCCGAGCGCTCCGGGCAGTTCACGCTACGCAACGATGGCGACGCCGCGGCGGGGCCGGTGGAGCTGCGAGCCAGCCAGATCCGGGACGGGGCGCAGCAGCCGGCGCTCGGGGCCAGCGTGATCCTGCAGGACGCAGAGATCGCCACCCTCAACGCCGGGGCGAGCCGGACGGTGGCGTTCAGCGTCGACTTTCCGGAGGGCGCGTCGCCCGGTTCCTACGAGGCGGACGTGACCGCCCACCTGGCCGGCGAGCAGGTGGCCTCCCTCAGGCTGAATCTCCTCGTCGCCGCGGTGCCCGGGGGGGGCGTCGCGGTGGTCATAGGTAACGCTCCGGCGCTGCTCGTGCAGGGCGACGTGGCGGCGCTCTCGGCGGTCGTTACCGATTCCGCGGGCGACGCCGTGTCCGACCCGTCGCTGGCGTGGCGGGTGGAGCCCTTGGGCGCGGGCCTCGCCGACGCGAGCGGGCAGGTCGTCGGGTACGAGCCCGGCACGGTCCGCGTGATCGCCAGCGTGGACGCGGTCGAGGACACGGTCGAGATCGCGGTGGAGCCGCGCGGCCTGAGCGGGTCCTTCACCCAGGTGGGGCTCGGCCCCGTGCCGGAGCGGTTTTCGTCCGACCTGTGGGTGTTCGGCGCGAACGCCTACTCGGGCACCTGGGGGTTCCGGACCGTGGACGGCACGACCTCGGGCGGCAACCAACTCCTCGCCTGGAACATTTCCTCCCCCGCGGCGCCGGCGCGGACGGACTCCATCACCATCGACGCGCGCGTGGTCAACGACGTCAAGGTCAGCGCTGACGGCGCGCTCGCGGTCGCCACCCACGAGTCATCCTCGGACGGCGAGAACGGCGTTACGCTGCTCGACCTCGCCGATCCCGATCACCCCACGATCATCGCCCGCTTCAAGCCCTCCGACCTGCTGCCGGGCGTGCACAACGTCTGGATCGACGGCAACCAGCTCTACGTGGTGGTGGACGGGGGGGCTCCCACCAGCGGGCTGCGCATCGTCGACGTCTCCGACCCGGGCAACCCGGCCATCGTCTCGCAGTTCTACGCGGGCTCGAGCTTCCTGCACGACGTGATAGTGCGCGACGGCTTCGCGTTCCTGTCCCACTGGAACGCCGGGCTGGTGATCCTGGACGTGGGCAACGGCCTGTCCGGCGGATCGCCGTCGGCGCCGGTGGAGGTGTCCCGGATCACGCTCGACGGGCAGACCCACAACGCGTGGTACTGGCCGGCCGCGGGCTACCTGTTCGTGGGCGAGGAGGACACCGCAACGCCCGGCATCGTGCACGTGCTGGACGTGAGCAACCTGAGCGCGCCGCGCAGGGTGGCGACGCTGCGCGTCCCCGGCGATACGCCGCACAACTTCTGGCTCGACGAGGCCGCGGGGGTGCTGTACGTGGCGTGGTACAGCAACGGCCTGCGAGCGGTCGACGTGAGCGGGGAGCTGCTGGGCGCGCTGGAGCGGCAGGGGCGCGAGATCGCCTTCCTGGACTACGGCACGGACGGCGGCTGCCCGGGGAGCACGGACGCCACGTGCACGTGGGCGCCGCAGGTACACGGCGGCGAGGTCTGGGTCTCGGACATGAACCAGGGCCTGTTCTCCTTCAGCACCGATTTCTGACCTCTTCGCGTACCGGTCCATGAAGGAGTCGTGGGGCGTCTGGCCGCTGGCGCTCGTGATCGCCGCCTGTTCGGGGCCGCGGGGGTCGCTGTACGTCACCTCCGGGGCCAGCGACGCGGTGGTGGTGCTGGACGCGAGCGACGGCTCGCGGCTCGCGGAGCTCTCCCTGGACCGCCGCGTGGGCGAGCTGGACGAGCCGCACGGCGTGGCGGTCGCCCCGGACGGGCGCCACGTCTACGCGACGCTCGCGCACGGAGATCCCACGCTGTGGAAGTTCGAGCGCGCCGGGGACCGGCTGGTCGGACGGCTCTCGCTCGAGTCCAGCGGCGCGGCGCGGATCGCGGTCAGCGCCGATTCCCGCACCGGGTACGTGGCCGACTACGAACGCGGGTCCCGCGGCGCGCCGGGCGAGGTGATCGCGGTGGGCCTGCACGAACTCACCATAGACGCCAGGGCGAGACCGTGCGCGGCGCCGCACGACGCGCGGCCCTCGCCTTCGGGCCGGGTCGTCGCGGTGGCCTGCTCCCATTCCGACGAGGTGGTGTTCCTGGAGGCGGGCTCGCTGAGCGAATCGGCGCGGGCCTTCGTGGGGCCGGAGCCCGGGTCCGCGGGCGCCCCCCGGTATCGACCGCTGAACCTGGCCTGGGTGGGCGATGACCTGGTCGCGGTCACGCTCGCCGCCAGCGGCGAGGTGCTTCTGCTGGGCGTGGACGGAGAGCAGCGCGGGCGCGCGCAGGTGGGCGCGGGGCCGGCGCAGATCGCCTTCGAGGCGGGCTCCGGCCGGCTGGTCACGGCCAACCGCGGCGACGGCTCGGCCTCGATCCTCCAGCTCGAACCGCTCGCGGAAATACGCCGCGTCGAGCTCGGCGTCGTGCGGCCTCACGGAGTCGACGTCGATGCCGCGTCGGGCACCGCGTTCGTGACCTACGAGGGTGAGGTGGACTCCGCGGGGGGCGCGCTCGCCGTGGATCTCGCGAGCGGCCGCGTGCTGTGGAGCGTGGCCGCGGGGTACTACACGCTCGGCGTGGCCTACGCGCCGCCGCGCTGAACCCTGGCGCCGCGACCGACCCCGGGGCGCGGCCCGCGCCGGCGCATCACTCGACCAGCACCACTCCCCGCATGAAGGGGTGCACCGTGCAGTGGTAAGGGAAGGCTCCGGCGTCCCCGAAGACGCGCACGAACGAGCCGCCCGACGCCCCCGCCAGCGGCTGGTCCATGAGCCCGGAGTCCCACAGTCCGTCGTCCGCGGTCGTGGTGTGTTCCTCGATCGGCGCCGCGTCGCAGTTGACCCACGCCACCCTGGTCCCCGCCGCGACCCGCATGGTGTCCGGCACGAACTGGAAGTCGCGAATGGGCACCAGCGCGCCGCCCAGCTCGACCGGCACCACGCAGTCGGCCATCGGCCCCACGTCCGTGGGATCGGCGCGCTCGGACACGCACGCAGCGAGAGCCAGGGCCGCCACCGCCATGGCGCGGCCGCGCGCGCGTGCTCGCCCGGGTCGGCGCATTGGCGCGCTCATGGACCTTCCTCCTGACGGACGATTACGACCGCCTGCATGAACGGGTGCGGAACGCAGTGGTAGGCGTACTCGCCCGGTTCGGTGAAGACGAACTCCCACTGCTGACCGCGCTGAACCAGGCCGGAGTCCCAGGGCTGGTCGTCGAACGTGACCGTGTGCGCGACGGGGTCATCGTTCACCCACCTGACCAGCGTGCCGGGGCGCACCTCCAGCCGCTCGGTCTGGAAGCGCACGCCGCCGATGCGGACCTCCACCGTGTCGGTGGCGGCCAGCGCGCCCGCGGGCGGCGGGGGAGCGGCGGCCGCGCGCGTCCCGAAGTAGCGTCGCAACGTGAGCGGGATCGTGAACTCGAAGCCGTAGCGCGTCTCGCCCGTGCCCAGGCTGGCCCCCTGCAGCGTGGCCGTGTTGGCGTTGGTAGCCTGCAGGGAGACGGTGTGCGGGGTGTAGGGCAGAGGCAGCTGGAGGCCCGCGCCCCAGGCCACTTCGTCGGCGTCCACGGGGTTGTCCAGGGTGTGCATCACGTCGCCGGCCAGCGCGATGGGTCCCAGCGCCAGCACCGCGCCTCCGCCCACCGCCACCGCGCCCTCGTCGCTGCCGAACGCGTCCTGGAAAGCGCGCGCGGCGCCTATCACGCGCAGCGGTCCCACGGCGCGCGCCATCTCCACGGCGCCGTCAACGCTGGAGGCGGAACTGTTCCAGGCGAGCTGCAGCGCGGCCTGCATGGGGTCGCCATCGGCCGTCCGCAACGGCGCCCAGCGAGCGAACGGCTCCCATTCGTTCGGCAGTTCGGGGTCGAGCGTAGAGTTGGTCGCGTAGCGCGTGCCGAGGATCAGACCGCGAACCGGAGCGTAGGCCGCGAGAAACGTCGGCGAGCTGCGCACCTTTTCGGCGGGCCCGTCGAGCACCGTGAATCGGTGCAGGAAGTTGAAGTGCGCGACCTCCGCGGGACCCGTCCAGCCGCCGGTCAGGTTCGGCGTGCGCTCGAGCACCGACTGCGCTCGAGCGGGCACGGGTAGAGCGGCGAGTATCGTGGCCACGCAGACGGCGATGCCTGGACCGCTAGAACGCCGGCGAAACATCGATTGCCTCCAGGACGGGGTCACCGGAACCACTTGCCAATACCGTCGGGCCCGGTGTGGTTTCGGAGCCGATCGGCGGGCCGCCGACCGGGCAGGCCGTGGAGGTTGTCCAGCGCCTACGGCGTCAGGACGCGACGGCGTCCGCGCTGGCCACGCGCTCGACGAACCAGGCCAGGTTTCGCTCGCCCAGAACCCCCCGTACGGCGCTTTCGACGTCGTCTTGCAGATCTTCGAGCACCGGGATGATCGTAGCGCCGACCGGACAGTCGTCGCTGGGCGATCGCGGGTGGAGCGGGAACACCGGGCCCGATTCGACGGCGTGGAAGATCTCGTCCAGCGTGATCGATTCGGGGTCGCGGGCCAGCACGTAGCCGCCTCCGCTCCCCTCCTTGCCACGCACGATGCCCTGGCGGCTGAGGGGCGACAGGACCCGGCGCACGCGCGCGGGGTGCGTGTTCGCGCTCTGGGCGATGGCGTCGCTGGTCGTGCCGCTCGGTCCCTCGCGGACGAGGATCGCGAGCGCGTGCGCGGCCAACGCGAAACAGCTGGAGATAGCCATCCTTGACGATCTCGCAGAGCCCCGGGCGTGTCAAGCGTCTGGCTGCGGGTCGCAGCCCCGACTATCGTTGAACGCTCCACCCCGCCCACCGTGAGCCGCGCCCAATGGGAGTATTTCGAAGATTCGGCTTTCTCGCCGGCGCGGCCGCCGCCGCCGCCGGCTACCGCCGTTTCGCGCACCCGCCCATCCGACGCCACCCGCGGCTGCGCGTGGCGCCCCTGCTCGTGGGACACCGGGGAGCGGCCGGGCTGGCCCCCGAGAACACCATCGAGGGATGCCGCGAGGCGGTGGAGCGGTGGGGCGCCGAGGTGGTGGAGGTGGATGTCCACGCCACCGCCGACGGAGCCTGCGTGCTCCTGCACGACCCCACCGTAGACCGCACGACAGACGGCAGCGGCGCGATCGGCGAGCTGCCGCTCGCGCGGGTGCGGGAGTTGGACGCGGGCTTCAACTTTTCCGGGCCCGACGACGGCTTCCCGTTTCGCGGCAAGGGCGTGCGCGTGCCCACCTTCGGCGAGCTGCTCGCCGCGCTCCCCGCCACCGTCGTACTGGTCGACGTCAAGACGGCGGCGGCAGCGGCTCCGCTGGCGGACGCGGTCCGCGCCGCGGACGCGAGCGACCGCGTGATCGTGGCGGGGGAGAGCGCGAGCGATCGCGCGACGCTGCACGACTACCCGGGGCCGACAGGGATCACGCGCGAGGACACGGTTCGCTTCTTCGCCGCGCACCACTTCGGCGTGCGGCGCTTCTGGCGACCGACCGCCGACGTGGCGTGCCTGCCCGAGCGGCATCGCGGGCTGAGGGTCCTTACGCCCGGGGTCATCGGCGGGCTGCACGAACGCGGTCTCGCGGTGTACGTGTGGACCGTGAACGACGCCGCCGACATGCGCCGACTCCTGGACTGGGGGGCGGACGGAATCATCACCGACCGGCCCGACGTGCTGTACGGCGTGCTGGCCGATGTGGTCGGGCGCCCGCCGCCGCCGGGTGCGCGCTGATCCGTGGCGGCTTCCGGTCTGGTCGACCGCTTCCGCGCGCACGTCTCACGGGCCGGCGGGCCCTCGCCCGGGCGGGCAGTGGCGGTGGCGGTGTCGGGCGGGCGCGACTCGGTGGCCCTCCTTCACCTGCTCCGGTTCGCGGCCCGAGACCTCGTCGCCGACCTGCACGCGATCCACGTGGATCACCGCATGCGACCCGAGAGCACGCGCGACGCTGCCTGGGTGGCGGGCCTGTGCCGCGCGTGGAGCGTTCCCCTCGAAGTGCGATCGCTGGAGGTGGCGCCTGGCAACGAGGAAGAGGCGCGCCTGGCGCGGTACCGGCACCTCTACGCGGTGGCCGAGGAACTCGGGGGAGCGCTGGTTGCGACGGGTCATCACCGGGACGACCAGGCCGAGACCGTGTTGTTCAGGGCGGTGCGCGGTTCGGGGCCCGCCGGGCTGGGTGGGATTCGATCCCGGACGAAGCGCGTGTGGCGGCCCCTGCTGCCGTTCACGCGCGCGGAGATCACGGCGTACGCGCGCGCAGGCAGACTGACCTGGCGCGAGGATCGCACCAACCTGGATCCCGATCGCGTTCGCAACGTGCTGCGCCTCGAGGTGCTGCCCGCGATCGAACGGGCCGTGCCCGGCGCCTCCGAGTCGCTGGCCCGGCTCGGGCGACTCGCGGCCGCCGATGAGCGCGCGTGGAGTAGCGTCCTGGGCAAGCTGGAACGCGACGCGGTCGTGCACGAGGGAGCGGGCTTTTTCCTGCTTGCTCGCCCCATCGTGTGTTCCTATGATCGCGCCGTGCGGCGGCGGCTCGTCCGGCGGCTCGCCGGGCGACTGGGCGCCCGCGTGAGGCGGACGGCCTCCGCGCTGGCCGACGCGTTTCTGGTGGAGGCGGTGAGCGGCAAGGGGGTTGACCTGGGCGGGGGCGTTCGGCTGGAGAGGGAGTTCGACCACTTCCGCCTCAGCGTACGACCGGCGCCGCGCGCGCCGGGCCCCACCGAGGCGTCCATTGTCAGCGAGAAGCCCGGCGCCGCGTCGCTGGAGTTGGGCGGCGCTCAGATTCGCGTCGCCTGGGAGGGCGGCGAGTCGGTCGCCGGCGCTGACGCGAGCGCCGCGAGGTTCGCCGAAGGGGGAGCCGGCCAGACGCGCGGACGCTTCGCCGCCCCCAGGCTCGCGTTTCCGCTCACGCTGCGGCCCACGCGCCCGGGCGATCGCGTGCGCATGCCGTACGGCCACAAGCGCGTGGCCAAGCTGCTCGCCGAGCGCCGTATCCCGCGTTCGCAACGCGCCGCAGTCGCCGTTCTGGTGGATCGCGACGGCGAGCCGCTGTGGGTGCCGGGCGTCGTGCAGGCTGAAGGTACCGCGCCCCGCGAGGGAGAACCTGTCCTGAACGTCCGGGTATGGGATGAACGAGACGACTGAGCACGCTGCCATGACCGGCGGAGCCGGGATCCGCCGGATCGTGTACTCCGAGGAGGAGATCCGCGAACGCGTCGCCGCCATGGGTCGCGCCATCGCCGAGCACTATCCGGAGGGCGAGGAGTTGCTGGTACTGGGCTTGCTCAAAGGATCGTTCGTCTTCCTGGCGGATCTGGTGCGCCAGATTCGGCGTCCGCTGATGGTCGATTTCCTGGTCGCGGCGAGCTACGGCTCGGGTACGGTGAGCAGTGGCAACGTCAGACTCGTATACGATCCGGAGGCCGACTTCGAGGGGAAGCACGTCCTCGTGGTCGAGGACATCGTCGACAGCGGCAATACGCTGGAGCGCATCATGCCGCTGCTGGAGGCGCGCAACCCGCTGTCGCTGGAGTTGTGCGCGCTGCTTCACAAGCGCCTGGTGTCGCTGAGCAAGGAGGCGCGCTGGGTAGGATTCGAGCCGCCGCCCGAGTTCCTGATCGGGTACGGTCTCGACCACAGCGAAAATTACCGCAACCTGCCCTTCATCGCGGCGTTGTAGGCGCCGCCGGGACGGTTGGCGGATGGAGACCAGATGAGCGAACGCGAAGGTTCCGGACCGAAGGGCCCCAGGTTTGGGCGCCTGTCCCGGACATTGTCGTTCTGGCTGCTCGTACTGCTGGTACCGGCGTTCTTGATCAACGTCGTCGGCCCGCGAGAGGAAGAGGCGGCCGAGCTGACTTATACGCAGTTCTCCGCACAGCTCGAGCGAGACAACATCCGGGAGGTGACCTTCATCGAGGGCCGCCGCCTGGAGGGCGAGCTGCGGGGCACGACCCAGATCGAGGGCGACGCCGTCGGCAAGTTCTTCGCCCGGCTCCCCATCGAAAACGATGAAGAGCTGCTGAAGGAGTTGGAGGCGCGCGGGGTGGGGATCTCCGCGGCAGAGGCGCCCGAGAACTGGTGGGCCTGGGCGATCAATCTGCTGCCCTGGATCTTCATCATCGCGCTGTGGATCTTCCTCGTCAGGCAGATGCAGGCCGGCGGTTCGAAGGCGTTTCAATTCGGCAAGTCGAAGGCGCGCCTCCTGACGGGCGACACGCCCAAGGTGACCTTCCAGGATGTGGCCGGAGCCGACGAGGCCAAGGAGGAGCTCGAGGAGATCATCGAGTTCCTGAAGGACCCCAAGAAATTCAGCCGACTGGGTGGCCGCCTGCCCAAGGGAGCTCTCCTGGTGGGGCCCCCCGGCACCGGCAAGACGCTGCTGGCTCGGGCCATCGCCGGGGAGGCCGGACGCCCGTTCTTCTCCATGTCGGGATCCGACTTCGTCGAGATGTTCGTCGGCGTCGGCGCCTCGCGGGTGCGCGACCTCTTCGAGCAGGGCAAGGCGCACGCGCCGTGCATCATCTTCATCGACGAGATCGACGCGGTGGGGAGGCACCGGGGCGCGGGGCTGGGAGGGGGTCACGACGAGCGCGAGCAGACGCTGAACCAGCTTCTCGTCGAGATGGACGGCTTCGAGTCCAACGAGGGCGTCATCCTCGTCGCCGCCACCAACCGCCCCGACGTGCTCGATCCGGCGCTGCTGCGGCCGGGGCGGTTCGATCGCCAGATCGTCGTGGACCTGCCGGACGTGAAGGGAAGGGAGGGGATTCTGCGGGTGCACCTCCGCAAGATCCCGCTGGCCGAGGACGTGGTGGTGGAAACGCTGGCCCGCGGAACGCCCGGCATGAGCGGCGCCGATCTGGAGAACCTCGTCAACGAGGCCGCCCTGCTGGCGGCCCGGCGCGATCGCGATCGGGTGATCATGGAGGACCTGGAAGAGGCCAAGGACAAGATCATGCTGGGCGCCGAGCGCAAGAGCATGGTGCTGTCCGATGCCGAGCGGAAGCTGACCGCGTACCACGAGGCCGGACACGCGGTGGTCGCGCTGCGCATCCCCGGTCTGGATCCGCTCCACAAGGTCACGATCGTGCCGCGCGGCAGGGCGCTGGGCATCACCGCTTCGCTGCCCGAGGAGGATCGGCACACGTACCCGAAGGACTACATGGTCGCGCAGCTCGCCATGCTCTACGGCGGTCGGGCGGCCGAGGAGATGACCTTCGGCCCGGACAAGATCACGACCGGCGCGGGCAACGACATCGAGCGCGCCACGCGCCTCGCGCGCCGCATGGTCACCCAGTACGGCATGAGCGAGAAGGTCGGCCCCATGGCCGTGGGCGAGTCCGAGCAGGAGGTGTTCCTGGGGCGCGAGCTGGGACACCGCACGACCGTCTCGGCGTCCACCGCCAAGCTCGTGGACGGCGAGGTCAAGCGGCTGCTGGACGAGGCGTACACGGAGGCGGCGAAGACGGTGCGGGAGCACGAGGATCTGCTGGAGAAGCTGGCGCAGGCCCTCCTGGAGCGGGAGACGCTGGACGCGGAGGAAATCAAGCTCCTGGAAGAGGGCAAGGAGTTGCCACTGCTGGCGCCGCCGCCGCCGCCGCAAGCGGCGCCGCCCGAGGCGAGCGCCGCCGCTCGGCCAGCGCCCGAAACCCGCCCCGGAACGGCCGATGGAGACATCGTGCCGGCGCCGGCGCTGCGCGCGCGGCTGCGGTCCCCCTGACCCGCGCGTGGCCGAACCGCAGGCCTTGACGCGACCGGCCGGGGCGGGGACCGGTGGGCAGACGCCCGCCGGTCCCCGTCGCGCATCGGTCTGGAGAACCGCGGTGGGCGGCATCGCGCTGGATCGCCCGGTGCTGATGGGCGTCCTGAACACAACCCCCGACTCGTTCTGGCATCAGAGCCGGTCCGAGGGGCCCGAGGGTGCGTTGCGCCAGGCCGAAGCCATGCTCGAGGGCGGCGCGGCGATCCTGGACGTGGGCGGCGAATCCACGCGCCCCGGGGCGGAGCCGGTGTCGCCCGGCGAGGAGCGCCGGCGGGTGGTTCCGGTCGTGGAGGCGTTGGTGAGGCGCTTCCCGGGCGTGCACGTGTCGGTGGACACGGTGAAGGGCGAGACGGCTCGGGCGGCGCTCGAGGCGGGGGCCGCGGCGGTGAACGATGTCTCCGGCCTGCGCCTGGACCCGACAGTGGCGGACGCCGTCCGGGACGCGGGCGCCGGGCTGATCCTCATGCACTCGCGCGGGGCGGTGGCGGACATGGCCACCTACGAGCTGGCCGCCTACGGGCCCGACGTCGTCGGCGAGGTCATTGAAGAGCTCGCGGTTTCCCTGGCGGAAGCCCGCGGGCGCGGGGTGCCCGCGGACGCCATCGCGCTGGACCCCGGGCTGGGCTTCTCCAAGACCACCGCGCACAGCGTCGCCGTACTGCGGGAGCTGGAGCGGTTCGCGGCGCTCGGACACGCGGTCGTGGTGGGCCCCAGCCGCAAGCGCTTCGTGGGCGAGCTGGCCGGAGGTTTGCCGCCGGAGCTGCGTTTGCCCGGGACCATAGCCGCCTGCGTGGTGGCGTATCAGCGTGGCGCCCGCATCTTGCGGGTGCACGACGTGGCGGAGGCCCGGCGGGCGCTGGACGTCGCCGCGGCGCTGGTCGATAGGACCGACCTGTGAGCGAGGGGGACGGGAGCCGTGCCTGAGTTACTGGAGCGCTACGAATTTCTGGTGCCGGGATTCTGGGATCTGGCCCAGATCGTGTTCGTGGCGCTGGTGTTCTACTACGTGCTGCGCCTTCTGGCGCGCACGCGGGCGCTCCAGATGCTGTCCGGCCTGCTCGTACTGGCGGGCGTATACTTCTTCTCGCGGGTCCTGGACCTGAGCCTGATCCGCTACATCATGGAGAAGGTCTTCGAGTACGGTGCGTTCGCCGCGCTGATCGTCTTCCAGCCCGAGTTGCGCAGCACGCTGGCGCGGCTGGGACAGAACCGCATGCTGCGCATCTTCAACCGCATGGAGGTGACGCAGGTCGTCGAGGAAGTGGTAGAGGCGGCCAGCAGGCTGAGCCGCTCGCACGTGGGCGCCATCATCGCCATCCAGCGGGACATGGGGCTGGAGGAGTACGCGGATTCAGGGACCAGGGTCCAGGCCCGGGTGAAGGCGGAGCTGTTGGAGAGCATCTTTGCGCCCTCCGCCCCCCTCCACGACGGCGCCGTGCTGATCGCGGGGGACACGGTCATGGCCGCGGGAGTGGTGCTTCCGCTGACGCAGTACCCGGTCAGCGACCGCACCCTGGGGACGCGCCACCGGGCCGCCATCGGCCTCTCCGAAGAGACCGACGCCATCGTCGTGGTGGTCAGCGAGGAGACGTCCCAGGTGTCTCTCGCGCGCCGCGGCATCCTGGAACGCAACGTGTCGTCCGAGCGACTGCGCAACGAGTTGGTGGGGATCACGCTGGTCCACGCCGGGTAGATCCGACCGGGCGATGGGACGCCATAAGGCGCGTTGACCGCCCTATGGGCGGCGCCTACATTGCCCGATCCTCTGCGCTCCTAGCGCGCACAGACCCGAAGCCGGGGGACGTTCCGTGCAGGACAACGAGTACAACCTGCTGACCCTGTTCGCCGACGGCGGGTTCATGATGTACCCGCTTCTGTTGTGCTCTCTGATCGCCCTCGGCGTGATCATCGCCAAGGGCTACACGCTGTGGACCGCGCATGCCCGCTCCCGCGAGTTGCTGGAACGAGTCGAGACGCTGGGCACCCAGGGCCAGTTCCACGAGGCCGTGAAGGTCGCCGAGGAAACGCCGGGTCCCGTGGCCGCGATCCTCGTCTCGGGCCTGCGCCGCCTGTTGGGCGTGGGCGCGGACACGCACGAAATCGAGAACGCGATCAGGACCACGGGCCGGATCGAGCTGGGCTTCCTGGAGCGCGGGCTGACGTTGCTCGCGACGCTGGCCAACATCGCGCCGCTGCTCGGCTTCCTGGGCACGGTCATAGGCATGATCGGAGCCTTCGGCGCCATCGAATTGGCCGGCCAGGTGGAGGCGTCTCTGGTCGCCGGTGGCATCAAGATCGCGCTCATCACCACCGCCGCCGGCCTCGTCATCGCGATCCCGATCAACGTCTCCTACAACTGGTTCGTGAGCCGCATCGACAAGCTCATTCTGGACATGGAGGAGGGCACGGGCGCAGTGCTCAAGATCATCTGGGGCGAGTACGGCGCCGTGCCCGCGCCGGCGGGCGGCGCGTCCTTCGCGGCCGCCCCGGCGGCGCCGCCTCCGCCCTCGGTGGGGCCGGCGACGGGCGGCGAGGGAACTTCCGACACGCGGGACTTTTAAGAACACGGTGAGGCGCGGCGGGGCAGCGGCCCCCCTGGAGACCGAGATATGGCAATCCTGAAGAAGAAGAAGCGGCCGGGCGGCGACATTCCGACATCGTCGATGGCCGACATCGCCTTCCTCTTGCTCGTGTTCTTCCTCGTGACGACGGTCTTCGAGGAGGAGAAGGGGCTGCGCATAGTGCTGCCCGAAAAGAGCGAAGAGGTGGAGGTTTCCCAGAAGAACGTGCTCCACCTGACGGTGCAGCCGGACGGGATCGTCCAGGTCAAGCGTGGCGAGAGCCCGCAGGTCCAGCCGGTTCGTTCCGGTCAGATTTCCGCGATCTGGCGCCAGGAGTTCTCCCGCAACGAGAATCTGATCGCCGCCGTGAAGACGCATCCGGAGGCATCGTACCGCTACATGATCGACGTGCTGGACCAGCTACAGGCGGCCGGCGCGGAGCGTATCTCCCTCCAGATACTGGATCAGTAACGCCATGATGCAAGGTGGGTTGGAACGAAAGTCCAAGGCCTCGAGCGAGATTCCCTCGTCCTCCCTGGCGGACATGGCCTTCCTGCTGCTGATCTTCTTCATGGTCAGCACGGTCTTCCGGAAGGAGCAGGCCAGGGACGTCGAGTTTCCGGAGGCGGAGGCCACGCAGAAGCTGGATGAGTCGCGCAAGGACATCCTGCACATCTGGGTGGAGCAAAGCGGCGACGTCTGGATCAACGACCAGCTGCTCCCCATGGAGGGCGTGGCCCCCGTGGTCAACGGGCTCTACATCGAGTCCGATCAGCGGCTCGTGCCGGTGCTGCGCGCGGATCGCGACGTACCGTATCGGATCATGAACGCACTGCAGGAGCAGTTGCAGAACGCAGGCACGGTTCGCGTGACGTTCTACACGAACCTCGAGCAACGCATGGCGCGCGCGCGGAGGTAGAGCAATGACGGAGGGCATTACCGCCAGCCGGCGGACGGCAAACGATCGCTTCAAGGAAGGCTTCCCCCCCTTGTTCTGGGGCTCGCTGGCGGCCGCGGTGATCATCCATTTCGCGATGTTCATGTTCTGGCCGGCGGCCGAGGCCGCCAACGTGGCCTTCGACAGCCTGGAGCTCGAGGCGATCGATCTGCCGCCCGAGATCGAGATCCCGCCGCCGCCCGAGCAGATCGCGCGCCCGGCCACGCCGGTGATCTCCGACGTGTCGATCGACGAGGACATCACGATCGCGCCGACGACGTTCGAGATGAACCCGATCGAGAACCTGCCGCCCCCGCCCAGCCCGGGTGAGGGCGACATCTCGGACGCGCCGGTGTACACGCCGTTCGAGGTGGCGCCAGAACTGAAGAACCGGGGTGACGTGACGCGCGCCCTGAAGAGGTACTATCCGCCCATGCTCAAAGACGCCGGCATCGGCGGGACCACCAATGTCTGGTTCTTCATCGACGAAGGCGGCAGGGTGCAGCGCACTCAGGTAAACAAGTCGAGCGGCCAGAAGCAGTTGGACGAGGCGGCGCTCCGGGTAGCCGACCTCATGCAGTTCAGCCCGGCGCTGAACCGAGATCAGAAGGTCAGCGTGTGGGTGTCGATTCCGATTACGTTCACCGTGAACTGACGGCGACGCGGACGACCTGGCACGCGCGCAGGCGCGAACGGGGGACCGGCGGCGCCGGTCCCCCGTCTCGTTGCCTGAACGGTAACGCTGCACGGAGGGCTCGGCGGCGCTAGAATAGAGCAGATCGCACCGGGGGGATGTGTGGGGGAGGGACGTGGACATCGAAGGGTACCGAGAGCGACTGCGGATCGCCTTGCCGGAGGTCCGAGAGCGCATCGGACGGGCCCGCGAGCGTGGTGGTCGGGGCCAGGACGTGGCGCTCGTGGCGGTGACCAAGGGTCACCCGCTGGACGCTGCCCTGGCGGTCGCCGCCGAGGGAGTCCGCTCGTGCGGCGAGAACCGCGTGCAGGAGCTCGCCGACAAGGTCGCCCGGTTGGAGTCGATGGGTGCGCCGGGTCCCGCCGAATGGCACCTCATTGGTCACCTGCAGCGCAACAAGGTGCGCCGGGCGGTGCCCCTATTCTCGCTGATCCACTCGATAGACTCGCGCCGGCTGGCGGAGGAGCTGTCCCGCGAAGCGGGCCGCAGCGGGCGTGCCGTGCAGGGATTGGTGCAGGTCAACGTGTCCGGGGAGCAAGCCAAGGGCGGCATCCCTTCGGACCACGTAGAGGAGATAGGCCGGATCAGCGAGTTGCCCGGACTGCGCATCACCGGCCTAATGACGATGGCGCCTCTGATCGAGGATGAGAGGCCGGTGCGCGAGACGTTTCGGCGCGCCAGAGAGATCTTCGACGAGTGCGCGGGGGGGGTGGGGGCGTTCGAACCGCGCCACCTGTCGATGGGGATGTCGCTGGATTACGAAGTGGCCGTGGAGGAGGGGAGCACCATGGTGCGATTGGGGACGGTACTGCTGGGGGAGCGTGGACTATGATCGACCTGACACCGCTCGAGGTACGACAGAAGAAGGCGGACTTTCCGAAGGGGCTGAGGGGTTACGAGCCCGGCCACGTCGACGATTTTCTCGACCTGGTGGCCGATCGGCTCGAGGCCCTCGTCAAGGACAATCGGCGACTGGGCGAGGAAATAGCCGAGCTCCGGTCCAGCGCCGGCGAGTACAAGGACCGCGAGAAGGCGCTCACCGAGGCACTCGTGAGCGCGCAGCAGATGCGAGAGGAAGTCCGGGAGCAGGCTACCAAGGAAGCCTCTCTGATGCGGCGCGAGGCGGAGCACGAGGCGGAGCGGGTGCGCGATGAAGCCATGCGCGCCATCGAGAAGGAGGAGGAGACGCTGCGGCGGCTGCGCGCGCGCCAGCGTCAACTGGTGGAGGGATACCGCACGATGCTGGAGCGCGAG
>JBDLIA010000047.1 GCA_039715185.1 Gemmatimonadota bacterium | reverse complement strand
TCGAACGGCCCGCGCACCCGAGGCGCCGTCACCGCGTGCCGGTACGCCCGCAGCGCTCCGGGGCTGGAATCGACGCGCCAGTCGGCCTCCTTGTCCATGTGGAACCACACGGCGCCGACGACGGCGGGGTTGTCCAGCAACTGGCGGTAGGCGGACTCTATCCAGCGCTCTTTCGATCCGTCGCCCGACTCCTGGGTGGCGAATTCACCGATGATGATCGGCTTGTGGAATCGGTGCTCCAGATCGCTGAGCATCCCGCCCATCTCGGTCCCATCGAAGAGCCGCGCAAAGCTGCGGTCGGGCCCGCCCCACACCGACGGCCCGTTGAACCCGTGGACGCCCACGTAGTCCACGTACTCATCGCCCGGGTAGTAGTTGCCGTACCAGTTCCAGTGGCTCTCATCGCGCGGGGCGCCTCCTACGGGGTTGCCCGTGTTCGGCGAAAACACCCAGCGTACGTTGTGCGCGCCCTCGGCGCGGAACAGGTCGACGATCCGCCTCCAGGCCTGCGCGAAGCGCTCCGCGGCGGCGTGGTCGCCGCCGTTCGCGGCGCCCTGCCACGCGTAGCCCCAGTCGCCGTTCATCTCCCAGCCGAGCTCGACGAGAACGGCCCCCCGGACTCCCGCCAGCCCGCGCGCGGTCGCCCGGATCTCATCGTCCAGCTCGCCCGCAACGACGGCGGCGAGCAGGCCCCCGGACGCCGTACCTCCGCCTGCCAGGTCCAGCGCCACGAAGTTGACCGCGCCCTGGTCGTGCACCTCCCGCACGAGGCGACCCGGCCAGCCACGGCGCGAGAAGTCATCGCCCAGGCGCAGGAAGGTCTTCACGAGGCCGGGCCGGCTCCCCGTCAGGCGCGCGAAGTCTTCGATCGCGCCGGCGATGTCATCGGGAGTGCTCCGTGCGTCGCCGAGAAAGACGCCGGTGAAGAAGCGCGCGGCGGCCGCCGCGCTGGCGCGGGTCGAGTCGGGCACTGGCGTCGGGATCGATGCGGTATGGGTCGCGTCCGGGATCGGACGGTGAGCGGCCAGAGGGCCGGCAGCCGCGGCGATTGCTAGCACCGCCGCGATGGTTGCGGCGAAGAGGGTCCGGCGCTGTCTGTTCTGACCGAGCTGCCTCATCGGCGTAGCTCCCTTCGATAGCCCGACGAGCTTGGCGGAAGGATCTCCGCGGTAGCCTCGTGGCTTTGCGTCATCGCCTTTCGGCGAGTTTGCCGTTGTCGAGGAGCCCGGGCGGCCGCACGGACCGGCCGGGAACCCTGACCCGTCTTCACGGGCGCGACCTAACATCTGGCAACTTGGAGGCCGAAACGTAGGCAGCCTCATATGTCGTTTTATTGAAGCGATTTAGGGGAGACGCGTCGAAACTTGAAAGGACCTGACCGCGAGAACAAATTTGGAGTGACCCGAAATCCTTGCGGGCCTTCTCGCGGTCCGGGAGAACTCGCCACGCACACGGGCGCGGCCCGGCTGCGAACACCGGATGCACTAGACCTTCGCCGACGCGCACGGGCGGCCGGCGGGCCACGGGGGTGCACAGACGTCGGGGGGAGAGATCCCAACCTCCAGCGTGGTCCGTTCAGCGTCTGGTTGACTCGACCCCAGAATGTATGGGCGGCGTTGCCCGAGTGCGATGGAACGCCGACCCCGGATCCGGGGAGATGGCCTGGCCATGGAGTCCGCGCTACACTTGCGCCATGAATTCCTGGGACGGGGCGGCCACGCCCTCAGCTCGCGCCGGCGGCTGGGCGGCGGTCGCGTGAGGCGCTTCGTGGCCGGGACGATGGCGCTCGCCGCCGCGGGCGCCTACGTGTGGCTTGTGCTGGGCGGCGTCCCGCCCGAACGCTCCGGCTCACCGGCCCGTCCCCCCGGGGGCGCACCTCCACCACCCGAGGTAGCGGATCTCGCACCCGACCCCGAGGCCGCCTCGCTGCTGCCGCGCTGGGATGACGCGTGGGCCGCGGGGCTCGAGCCGGCGACCGATTCGGCCGCCGACGTCGTCGCCGCCGGAGCCGCCGAACGCGCGTGGGCGTTCATGGTGCGCAACTACAGCCCGCGCACGGGGCTGGTCCGGGCCCACGACGACTACCGGTTCGTCACCATGTGGGACGTCGCGAGCGCTCTGGCGGGGTACTACGCTGCGGGGCGCCTGGGTCTCACCGACCCGCAGGACTACCGCGAACGCGCGGGGCGAGCGCTGCGCACGCTCGCGACCGCGCCCCTCTTCGAAGACAGGCTCTTCAACAAGGTCTACGACGCGGAGACGGGCGCCGCGCTCGACGCGGAGACGCTGCCATCCGCGGATGGATACGGCTGGTCGGCCGTGGACCTGGGCAGACTTCTGATCTGGCTGCGGATACTCCACGACGAAGATCCGGACTTGGCGCCGCTGGCCAACTCGGTCGTGGCGCGCCTGGACCTGGAGGCGGCGCTCGGGGACGGCGTGCTGCTGGGACGAGAGCGCGGCCCGATTCTGGGCTCGCGGTCCTACCAGGAGGGACGCATCGGCTACGAGCAGTACGCCGCGCGAGGCTTCGCGCTGTGGGGCGGCGCGGCGCGAACCGCCGAGGACCCCTTCGCCAACGCGGTCATCGACACCGTGCACGGGCGGCCGGTCCCGCGCGACGTGCGCGGCGCGGACTGCCTGACCAGCGAGCCGATCGTGCTGGCGGGAATGGAGTTCGGTTGGGACGCGACCTGGGGCGAGCTCGCGCGCGCGACGCTGGAGGCCCAGCACGCGCGCTATCTGGCCACGGATACGGTCACGATAGTGAGCGAGGACGCCAGCAGCACGCCGCCGCACTACTTCTACTACTACTGCGTGAGCTCCGGCGGGGAGCCGTTCGTGGTCACCGCAAAGGGCGACGGGGGTGGCATCGACGGCCCGCGCTGGGTGAGCGCCAAGGCGTCGCTCGCCTGGTACGCCCTGGCGCCCAGTGCCTACACAGCGCTCGCGGTGCGCACCGTGGGGGACGGCGCGGGCGACGAAGGCTGGCCCGCTGGCGTGCTGGAGGGCGCCCCGATTCCCTCCGGCGGAGAAAACGTGAACACCGCCGGGGTCACCCTCGAGGCGGCGCTTTACGCCTCGGTCGGAGCTCCGTTCCTGAACCCCCAGCGGGCCGAAGGGTCTTCAGCGCCTCGATAGACTCCAGACGTAGGCCGCGAGGGTATCGAGCTGGGGGCCGTCCAGGGACGCGATCCCCCCTTTGGGATTCATCGCGAACGGGCGAGCGGGATCGACCAATTCATCCCGGGAAACCCCCGCCCAGATGGTCTCGCGGATCCCCAGGAAGGATCCGTCGCTGTGCAGCCACTCGTCATCGCCGAGATTGGGGGCCCGCTCCCCGCCCACTCCGTTGGCCAGGTGGCATTTCGTGCAGGGTCCGTTGTTGAACATGAGGCCACCGGCCGCGATGATCTCCTCGGAAATGTCCGCCTCGCCGATGCCGGCGCGGGGGGCGCCGTCCCCATCGACTACCTGCGCCGCGGCCTCCGGACCCGGGGCAGGCCCTTCCCCTCCGCCGGCCTGCACCGGCCCTCCGCAAGCCGAAACAAAACCCAATGCCGCCGTCAGCGCCGCTCTCTCTATCCGCATCCGTCGCTCCATCGGAGGTGAACCCGCACTCTCCAATGAAGGTGACCTCCGGCGAAGGGAGACCCAACCCGTCCAGGTCAAGAGCCTGCAAAGCTTGCCGCGCGCCCATCCTCCCGCCCCGTCACCCTCACGGTTCCAGCGAGTCCAGCTCCTCCACGAGTTCGGCGATCTCGGCATCGAACTCCTCGGCGCTGCCGGAAAGTACCACCCCGTTCGGGACAGGCTCGAGCGACACGAGCGAAGCCGAGATGGATCCCGTCGGATCCTCGATTCCCGCGGTCACCCCGAACGCCAGTCCCCCGAACAGAAGCGTGACCCCGGCCGCTATCAGGCCCAGGCGCATCCGCGACGACGACGACGACACGCGCGCGTGCAGGTACAGGATCAGGGTGAACGTCGCCGCGGCCGTCACCACCCCGACGATGACCTGCGCGCTCGGGCCGAGCGCGAAGGCGAGCAGGCCGGCGATCCACGACGCGGGGACCGCCACGAGCAACGCCAGCGACAGCGCGCCGAGGTGGGCGTGGAAGCGGAAGGCGTCCTTGAACAGCCGCGTGCCCACCGCCCACGCCCCGCACCAGGCGGCGAACGCCACCGCGAAGGCGGTGCCCATCTGAAGCGCGTTGCCGGCATCGTACTCGGTCGGCGTCGCCAACCAGTCCAGTGCCGTGAGCAGCGCGATGGCGGCGCTGGCCAGGCCCCACGCGCGCAAGGGCGGGATACCCGCTCCGCGAGCCTCGCTGAGCGGGAGCGTCGGCTGAACCGCCGCCGTCGCGCTCATCAGGCGGAGCGTGGTCTGGCCCACCGTGAGCCGCGCTCCGGCGGCGAGAGCCCTCGGTTCCTTGCCGAGCGGCGCGCCGCCGACCGTCGCCGGGTTGACGCCACCCAGGTCGGTGGCGACGAAAACCCCGTCGTCGGCCGCCTCGACGCGCACGTGGGTCTCCTCAACGAACGGATCCCCGAGCATGACGTCGCAGCCGTAACCGCGCCCGATGGTGAACGAGCGGCCCACCGGCACCCTGTTGAGCACCGCGTCCTTGCGGCCCAGCACCTCGACCACGCCTAGCCGTTCCATCGGTATCCCTCCAGAACCCTCCGGACGAGGGCGCGCGCGTGCGCGAAGGAGATGCCGGACGCCTGGAAGGTGCTCACCACGGTCTGACCCGAAATCCCGGTCACGGCGGTCCTGAGCAGCACGTCGTAAAGCCCCTCCATCGACTCGTGCCGGCGCGCGCAGAAGGCGGAGCGCAGCTTCAGACCGGCCTCGGTTTTCACGGACGCCGGCCGGCACTCGTACGCCGTGACGTCGTCGTCGTCGGTCAGATCCCACGCCCCTGTTGCCGCGTACCACTGCGACGCGAGCGCCAGGAACCGAATCGAGTTCAGCCCGTCGGAGGCGAGCCGAACGTGCTCGAACGTCGCGAACGGGGACCACTGCTCGTTCGAAAGCCAGATCCTGTCGGCCACCTCGCAGCGGTACTGGATCCCCGTGTACTCCTCTTCTTCCTCATCGAGCGTCACCGTGAAGCAATCGAACGACTCTTCGGGGCCCACGGGCACGTCGAATCCGGACAGGTCGCGCTGCGGCAGCGGCTCGTCGAGCAGCGGACCGAAGAACCCATCCTGGAACGCATCCGCCCGGGCGCGCGCCTGCTCCAGGAGATCTTCCGTGGTCTCCCGCGGCGCGATGCGCGCCTCCTCCAGCAGCTCGGCTGCGACCTCGGCGGGGATCAGGAAGCTCAACTGATTGCCGGCGGTGGCCACGTTCACGCCCACAACGCGGCCGTCGGCCAGGACGGTCGGCCCCCCGCTCATGCCCGGATTCACTGACCCGGTGAAGTGGTGTCGGGGGGACACGGAGTGCTCCACGGGACCGTTGTACGTGCCCTCGACCACCGCCGTGGCCAGGTCGGCCGGGTGACCGAGAGAGTACAGGCGGGTCCCCATGGCGGGCGGGCCATCCACCAGGGTGAAGGCGTCGCCGACGGGCACCGAGGCCTGCAGCACCGCCAGGTCGTGGGCCGGCTCCACCGCCAGGATGCGCACTTCTCCCTCGCTTTCGCCGCCCACCCCCTCGAGCCGGATCCGGTAGCGGTCGGGGTGGTAGATCACGTCGTTGATGACGTGGTAGTTGGAGATGAGGTAGCCCCCCTCTCCAACCAGAAATGCCGTCCCCACTATTTCCGGCGTGGATGACTGCGCTTCCAGGATCTCCACCTTGAACACCCGGGGAGCGTAGGCGTCGAACACTTCGGACGCGGTCTGCGCCCGGAGCGGCGAGGCCGCGCTGAGGAGCAGCGCCAGGGCGATACCTGCGCGCACGGTTGCCTTGTGGGACACGGCTCGATCGGCGAAAAGAGGAGTCGATATGCTGGCGGACACCGGGCCGGGCGGAGTCGGCCTGGACGGACGCCCAAGCTACCGCCACGTGTCGTACGAACGCCAGCGGGAGGCTCGAGGTTCGTGAGGATCCCGCCCGCGCGACGAAAGAGAAGGCCCCGACCGACGAAATGTCGGCCGGGGCCCTGTCCCTACCCGGCGCGTCGACTCTCAGTAGGGGCGCAGCACCAGCTCGTAGCCGTAGCCGCGGTCCACCAGATCCGCGATGTGAACGCCCCCGGCTGTGATGAGCAGCGCGTGACGGCCGTAGGAGTCTCGGTACCAGCGACCGTACGGCGCGTCCCTGATCCCGTGGCGGCTCCGGTGGCCGTCGAGCCGCCCGTAGGTCAGATCCCCGAGGATGTCGAGCAGGCCGCCCCGATCGATCCGGCCACGCCTGTACCGCACATCGGGAAGGCGGTAGATGGGTCGGTCGATGCGCCGATCACGCCGGCGGTCACCGCGCCGGTCGATCCGCCGATCACGCCGGCCGTCGAGACGGTCGTGCCCCAGCGTGAACCCCTTGTCGCGGCACCACCGCCTGCCGTACACCGGGTGCCCCGCACCCGAGCGACAGAACGACGGTCCTCGCCGGACCCTGCGTCCGCGGTCGCGGTCGCGCGCGCCATCCCGGCGCCGGTCGCGGCGGTCGTCACGGACGCGGCAGTCGCGCCGCCGGTCTCGGTCGCGGCGATCGACCCGCCGGTCTCGGCGGCGGTCGTCGTCGCGGCCGAAGATGATGTCCCAGCCGCCATCCCTGCGCGCATCGCAGCGGTTACGACCGGCGTCCCGGCGCGATTCCACGCGGACGCCCCGATTGGTCTGGGCCACCGCAGAGGGAGGTGGCAGCAGCGCTCCTACGGCAAGCGCCGCAACGAGTGCGTGTCGAATCGCGATCATGGTGCCCTCCTCCGCTGAATGCTTCGACGCGGACGCCCGTGCGTCCACCAGTCACCAAGAGGAAAAGCAGAGGCCGTACCCAAACGGGCCGATCGAAGGCGAATCGGCGCGAAATCCGTGTGGCTGTGGGGAGAAGTCCGATTCAGGCGGGGTGATGCGAGCGCGCGACGGTGCGCCGGAATGTCACCGTTCGGGGACGCCGCGCGTGACTTTCGGGTGACGACGAGACCGGCAGGCCGGCGAGAGCGCGGCCCCTTCCTTTGCGCGATTCGCAACTAGTTCAAATCTTGAACGAGTTACTCATCGCCAGGACTGGACAGGTCACGCGCGGGGACCAGTCCGGGACATCCTGAAGACAAGAAACGGCCCCGCCACCTGCCTAAGCAGTTGCGGGGCCGTCGCTTCCGGCAGTGCGCCCGACAGGATTCGAACCTGTGGCCTTCGCCTCCGGAGGGCGACGCTCTATCCAGCTGAGCTACGGGCGCGTGGGGCGCTAATGATCTATACGGGGCGCACCAGGGTCAACCCGCTATCACCGCCGTGTCGGGATTCGCCGTTCGATCACGCGCGCAGCGTGAAGGGCGGGTACTCGTCTCGCAGGAGCAGCATGTACGCTTCGACCCTCATGGTCCAGGCGAGCACCCCGATGGCGAACCCGTACAGGGACTTCGGATAGCGCCCGGTGATGAGGATCGCCAGCCACGCCAGCGCCGTCGTGAAGGCCCACCCGAGGCTGAGCAGCCACACCACGAACAGGTGCGGAATCGCCAGGAAGAACCTGAGTGCGACCGTCAGGCGGTCGCGCTCCCCTTCCGGCATCGGAAGGACGAGTTCGGCGGGATAGGGTCCCTCCCCGAAGGGCGGGTACTCGTCCCGCAACAGCGTCACGTAGGCAGTCGCGCGCGTGCGCCAGCGGAGGTAGAACGACCCCAGCTTCCAGAGCCCCTCCGGATGCCGGCCGGTGAACAGGATTGCGAACCACGCGATCACGGCGCCGAGGCCTGCGACCGCGCCGAGTACGCCCCCCGAGCCGTACTCGAAATCCCACCCACTTTCGGTGCTCCAGCCGAGCGAAGTGACCATGGCGACCGGCGCGCCGACGATGAGCAGGTGCGGGATCGCGAGGAAGAAACGGAAAGCCGTGGTCAGCCGGTTCCGCTCCTCGAGCGCGGCCTGGACGTTCACGGCGATCGGATATGTTGCCGATTGCCCCGGGTCGTCGTCGCGCGTGTCCATTCGCCCCTCCTTCAGAGAGATCTTCGTGCGAACTCGTGTTGCGGGAGGCAGAGCGAGCCGCGGCCTTGCCAGGCCAGCCTCTCTCGATTTCCCCCGACGCATATGGTCTTACGATTGACGCGTCCGAATCGATCAAAGAGGGCGACCCGCGCGACTCGATTGGACGGCTGCGCTTCGTCAGGCGGGAGCACGCCCGCCGCTGCCCATCACGTACACGGTCCTTCGTAGACGAGGATCCTCTCGGGCTGCCGGCCGAGCACCGTGCAGCGGACGTAGTCGGAGCCGGAGATGACGGCCTGGTCGGGGCATGGCACCAGCCGCCGCTCCATCTCCTCGAAGCCAGGCTCCAGCCTGAACGTGCCGTCCGTAGCCACCGCGAGCGGGGTCCCACCGAAGGTGCTGAGGATGAGCCTGTCGCCGCTGACGCCGATGATCGAATAGTCGACCGGGACCGGCCAAATCCGGATCGCCGCGCCCGAGGCGTCGATCTCGGCGGCGATTTCTCCTTCCAGGCCTGGGAGCGGGGGCACCGTGGACATCGCACTTACGTCTGCGGTCATCCCGCAGGGGTGGTCCAATGTCTGGACCGAATCCGGAAGGCTCGCCGGATCGGCGTCGAGTGCGACCCAGAACCTCAGCGGCTGAGGCTCGGGAGTTTCGACCGGCGCCAGACAGGCAGAAAGGGCGACGAGCCCGCCGGCAAGCAAGTGACTCCGCATCGCGCGCTCCCTGTGTCGGGGGGAGACGACAACGGAATACGCAATAAGGGAGCCACACGCGGCGAGGTGTCAGCGCTGGTCGGGACGCGAATAAGCCGGGTTCTGTCCCCCACTCCTTACGGCGCGGGGTGGGATCATTTCTCTGGGACGCCGATTGCTCGGCGCCTCTAGCAGCCTACCCGGGACTCGAGCGGCGCGGGCCGCGCCTCGTCCCTGCTTGGCCTTGCTCCGGGTGGGGTTTGCCGTGCCGCTCCCGTCTCCGGTCGCGCGGTGGTCTCTTACACCACCGTTTCACCCTTGCCTGTGCGCCCGAAGGCGCCATCGGCGGTCTGCTCTCTGTTGCACTTTCCGTCGCCTCGCGACGCCCGGCTGTTAGCCGGCACCCTGCCCTGCGGAGCCCGGACTTTCCTCGACCGGAATGAATCCGGCCGCGATCCTCACTCGCCTCCCGACCAGCGTGTCTGGGGTACCCTCGAAAGGATACGAGTTTCCGGCGCGCGGCCTTCTACCGACCAGTTCGCCGTTTGCTAGAACGCCGCTTCGCCCGTGATCGCCTGGCCCAGGATCAGGCCGTGGATGTCGTGCGTGCCCTCGTAGGTGTAGACCGACTCGAGGTTCGCCATGTGCCGCATCGACTGGTATTCGACCAGGATGCCGTTGCCGCCCAGCAGCCGGCGCGCCTCCCGCGCCACCTCGCACGCCATGTCCACGTTGGCGCGCTTGGCCAGCGACACCTGCTGCGGGCGCACCTCGCCGCGGTCCTTGATGCGGCCCAGCTGCACGCACACGAGTTGCGCCTGGGTGATCCCGGTCAGCATCTCCGCCAGGCGCACCTGCTGGATCTGCGTGGCCGCGATCGGGCGGTCGAACATGACCCGCTCCTTGGCGTAGCTGACCGCCTCGTCGTAGCAGGCCATGGCGGCGCCGACGGCCCCCCAGGCGATGCCGTAGCGCGCCTGGGTCAGGCACATCAGCGGGCTGCGCAGCCCGCCCGACTCGGGCAGCAGCGCGTCGGCGCCCACGCGCACGTCCTGGAGCACCAGCTCGCTTGTGTCCGAGGCCAGCAGCGACAGCTTGCCCTTCTGGTCGCGCGCGGTGAAGCCGTCCGAGTCGGTCGGGACGATGAAGCCGCGGATCGACTTGGTGTCGTCCAGGTCCCCGGTCTTGGCCCATATGATGGCGATGTCGGCGGTGGATCCGTTGGTGATCCACATCTTGGCGCCGTTCAGCACCCAGCCGCCGTCTTCCTCGCGCGCCACCGTGCGCATGCTGCCCGGATCCGAACCCGCGTCCGGCTCGGTGAGGCCGAAGCAGCCGATGATCTCCCCGGCGGCCATGTCGGGCAGGTACTTCCGGCGCTGCTCCTCGCTGCCGAACGCGTGGATGGGGTACATGCACAGCGCCCCCTGCACCGACGCGAAGGACCTGATCCCCGAGTCCCCGCGCTCCAGCTCCTGCATGATCAGCCCGTAGGCGACGTTGTTCAGCCCCGTGCAGCCGTACTCCTCAGGCAGGTTGGCGCCGTAGACGCCCAGCTCGGCCATCTGCGGAACGAGCTCGGCCGGCAGACGCCGACCTATGTACGCCTCCTGGATGACCGGCAGCAGGTGGTCATCGACCCACGCGCGCACGGTGTCGCGCACCATCCGCTCCTCTTCGGAGAGGAGCGAGTCGATATCGTAGAAATCCACGCCCTGGAATTTTGGCATTCGTCGGGTTCTCGGTTCAGGATGTCGTCTGCAGTCGTTCCACCAGCCCGTCCGCGAACTCGGACGTGCTGGCCTCACCGCCCAGGTCCGGGGTCAGCCGGTCGCGCGCGTCGAGCGCCGCTAGCAGAACCGCACGCACCCGCTCGGCCGGCTCGGGCTGCCGCAGGTGATCCAGCATCATGCAAGCCGCCAGAAGCTGCGACGTGGGATTCGCTACGCCCAGCCCGGCGATGTCGGGGGCCGACCCGTGCACGGGCTCGAAGATGGCCGCGTCCTCGCCGATGTTCGCGCCCGGCGCGAGGCCCAGGCCTCCAACCAGGCCCGCCAGCTCGTCGCTCAGGATGTCGCCGAACATGTTCTCCATGACCAGCACGTCGAACTGGTAGGGGTCCAGCACGAGCTGCATGGCGGTGGCGTCGATGATCCGGTCCTCGAAGGCGATGTCCTCGTACTCGCTCGCCACCTCGCGACCCACATCCAGGAAGAGTCCCTGGGTGTACTTGAGGATGTTCGCCTTGTGCGCGAGCGTCACCTTGCCGCGGCCGTGCGCGCGCGCGTAATCCAACGCGTAGCGCACGATCCGCTCCGCGCCGTGCCGCGTCACTATCATCACCGACTCGGCCGCGGCGCGCGGGTCGTCGCCGACGCCTATGAAGTGCTCGACCCCCACGTAGAGCCCCTCGGTGTTCTCGCGGATGAGCACGATGTCGATGTCCTCGTAGCGTCCGCCCTTCATCATGGTGAGCGCGGGTCGCACGTTGGCGTACAGATCGAACTCCTTGCGCAACGCGACGTTGATCGACCGGAAACCGACGCCGACGGGGGTGGTGAGCGGCCCCTTGAGCGCGACCCGGTTGCGCCGGATGGAATCCAGCGTGGCTTCCGGCAGCGGCGTGTTGTGTCGCTCGATCGCGGCGACTCCCGCCTCCTGTCGATCCCACTCCAGGTCGGCGCCGGAGGCCTCCAGAACGCGGACGGTCGCCGCGGTGATCTCCGGACCGATCCCGTCCCCCGGGATCAGCGTTATCGGTTCGGCCATGTATTGTCTCGAGAAGTCGGTCAGCCCGCCGTGGGCACGTAGTCCGGGTTGTATTGGTGCTCGGTGTGGTCCTCGCCCCACTCGGCCAGGTCCTGCAGGAGCGACGGGCGCTGTGTTCCCTCCTGGAGCGCGTGGCCGAGCAGGTTGAGCGTGCGCTGCCACAGCAGCTCCGACAACTCGTCGCGCAGCAGCGTCGCCCGGCCGACCTCCACCCCGTTGGTCACGGTGATCGCGCGTACGGCGGCCACCCCGTCGTGGGCGGCGAGCAGGTCCCTGGTCGACGGAGAAAGCAGTTGCACGAACAGGTCGGCGCGCGCCCACAGCGACCCTCCCCGCCGCAGATTGCGCCGCTGCACCGCGAACGTGAGCTCCACCACGTTGCCGTTCAGGCGCACGTCGGTAAGGGTAGGATGATCCGAGTAGGCGGCGCGCACCTCATCGGGCGACGGCAGCGAGAGCGTCCGCTCGCCACCGATCCCCAGCCGGTCGCAGCCGGACAGCCCAGCCGCCAATGCCAGCGTAACGGCCCACGCACCTGCAAGGCTCCTCGCCAACGCGCCACCTCTATTCCAGAAACGATCGCACGAACACGCGCGCCAGCGACGCCGCGGCCGACTCACCGACCTCCTCGCCCACGATGCGCCCGCGCCATAGAACGGCCCCTCCTACCGTGTTGACCAACGCAAGATCCAGGCGCAGGCCGGGGCCGCCCGGACCGGGCGGCAGCACGCGCACCGGAACCAGCGCCAGGTTCCGGTCCGCCACCGCCCCCAGGCGCCGCAGGTCGCCGAGCAGCGGGTCCCGAACGAACTCGCGATCGTCGTTCAGCAGCGCGGCGATCGCTAGCCCCCGCGTGCGCAGTTGCAGGGCGGGCTCGCGGTCCACCACGACCTGCAGATCCGACGGCAGGCTCCACCTCAATCCTGTCACCGCGTCCGCCGCCCAGAATTCGATCTCGGCGTCCACGTCCCGGGCGGCCTGCGCGTCCTGGCCCGGCGCGCCCTGGACCGGAAACAGCATGACGCTCATGCCCGCGAGGCGCGGCACGGGTGTGGGCTCGGCCGGATCCCGCGCGAAGCCGCTCCCGCCGCCGCAGGCCCCGAGCGCCAGGAGCGCACCGCCGAGCAGACCGGTCGCGAGTCGCGGGTTCAAAGCAGGTATCCTCCGTCGACGGGAACGATGGCCCCGGTGATATGCCGCGCGGCCTCCGAGCACAAGAACACGACCACGGAGGCCACGTCCTGCGGGTCTCCCAGCCGCTCCAGCGCGGACCGGTCGCGCGCGCGATCCATGATCTCGGCGGGCACGACGTCGGTGAGCCTAGTCGTGCGGATGTAACCCGGCGCCACCGCGTTCACGTTGACGTTCGAGGGGCCCAGCTCGAGCGCGGCCGAGCGCGTCAGGCCGTTCAGGCCGGCCTTCGACGCCGAGTAGTTGGCGAGGCCGAATTCGCTGCGCGTCCCGTGCACGGAGCTGACGTTGACGATCTTGCCGTGCTGCTGGCGCCGGAACATGGGCGCGATCGCACGGATCATGTTGAACGCCCCGGTGAGGTTGGTATCCAGGACGTCGCGCCACTGGTCGTCGCTCATGCGCCAGAGCGCGCGGTCGGCGCCGATCCCGGCGTTGTTCACGAGCACTTGCAGCGACCCCAGCCGGCCGGCCGCCTCCTCCACGAACGCCGCCGCCTCCTCGCCGTCGCGAACGTCGCACGCGCGGTAGAACACGTCCACCTCGAGCTGCCGCAGCTCGGCCGCGGTCTGGTGGGCGGCGTCGCGCAGCTCCGCGCCGTCGTCCAGGAAGTTGAAGGCGATCCGGGCGCCCAGATGGGCGAACTCGAGAGCGATCGCGCGGCCGATGCCCGTGGCGGCACCCGTAATGACGACCCCGCTGTCGCGCAGGTCCGCGGCTTCGCGCGCGCGTTGGGGCGAGGTTTCCTCCGCCACCTCGTCGAGAAGCTGCTCTACGGCTTCGGTGGCTGTGCCCTCGGCGCCGGCAACGTCAGGCAGGCCATGCCCCTCCCGCTGGGCGATAGGAATTCGGCTGGCTCGTCGCGCCAATGCTGCCCCCCGGAGTGCACCCGCGGGGCGCCCGCGCGCCGCGAGACACGCGGGGTGCGTTCCCCGCCGCTGGTGGAGGGCCGGATGTTAGGAGGACGGCGAGGTAGCGGGCAAGGCGGCCTGAGCGGGTCGCGTAGCCCGCTCAGGCCTCCCTCTCCGCGCCGTGCTTGATCACGCGCGCTTCCACCATGTAGACCACGTCCTCCGCGACGTTGGTCGTCAGGTCGGCGATCCGCTCCAGGTTCCTCGATACCATGAGCGTCTCCATGCACGGCCCGATGGTGCGCGGGTTCTCCATCATCAGCGTGAGCAGAATCCGGAACATGTTGGAGTGCAAATCGTCCACGATGTCGTCCCTCCTGACGACATCGCGCGCCAGCGCCGCGTCCTCGCGGATGAAGGAGTCCAGGACGTCCGAGAGCATCTTGGTCGAGATGCGCGCCATCTCATCGATCTCGGGAACCGCTGCGATGCGCGGGTGGCGCAGCAGGCGCTTGACCTCCTTGGCGATGTTGACGGCGTGATCGCCCATCCGCTCCAGGTCGTTGGAGATCTTCATCGCCATGGTGATGAAGCGGAGGTCGCTCGCCATCGGCTGCTGGAGCGCCAGGAGCTGGATGACGGATTCGTCGATATCCATTTCTATCTGGTCGATCAGGTGGTCGGAGTCGATCACCTTCTGCGCGGGCTCCTCGTCGCGCTGGAGGAAGGCGTCGACCGCGGTCCGGACCGCCTCCTCCGTCCGTCCGGCCATATCCACCAGACGGGACTTGAGTCCCTCCAGCTCCTCTCGGAAGTGCAGTTGCCGCTTCATCCGAACCTCCCGGTGATGTACGCCTCGGTCCGCTCCTCGCGGGGGTTGGTGAAGAGCCTCTCGGTATCCTCGTACTCGATGAGCTCGCCCATGTACAGGAACGCCGTGCGGTCGGACACGCGCGCCGCCTGCTGCATGTTGTGCGTAACGATGACGACCGTGAAGTCCTTTTTCAGCTCGTAGATCAGGTCCTCGATCTTCTGCGTCGCGAGGGGGTCGAGCGCCGAGGCGGGCTCGTCCATGAGCAGCACCTCGGGCTCCACCGCGAGGGCCCTGGCGATGCACAGCCGCTGCTGCTGGCCACCTGACAGCGCCAGCGCGCTGTCACGCAGCCGATCCTTCACCTCGTCCCACAGCGCGGCCTGGACCAGCGACCTCTCCACCAGGTCATCCATCGAGCCCTTGTAGCCGTTGATGCGCGGACCGAACGCCACGTTGTCGTAGATCGACTTGGGGAACGGGTTCGGCTTCTGGAACACCATGCCTATGCGCCGCCGCACCTCCACCGGATCCACGTCGGCCGCGTAGAGGTCCGAGCCGTGGTACAAGACCTTGCCGCCCACGCGCGCGGCCGGGACCAGGTCGTTCATGCGATTGAAGCACCGCAGCAGCGTGCTCTTGCCGCACCCCGACGGCCCGATGAACGCCACGACTTCGTGCGTGGGAATCTCGAGTGACACGCCACGAATGGCGGGGCTGCTGCCGTAGTGGACGAAGACCTCGTCGGTGGACAGGACTGCGCTTTCGGCGACGGAATCGGTCACGAATCGTCCCTCGTGTATCTGTTGCGCAGCAGAATCGCCGCGGTGTTCATCGTGAGCAGCACCGCCAGCAGAACCATGATCCCCCCGGCCGCGAGATCGTGGAACTCCGGCTGCGGGCGGCCGATCCAATTGTAGACCTGCATGGGGATCACGGTGAAGGAATCCAGCAGGCCCCTGGGCACGAACGGCACAAAGAGGAGCGCCCCGATCATGATCAGCGGCGCGGTCTCGCCCACCGCGCGGGACAGCGCCAGGATCGTGCCCGTCAGGATGCCCGGGAGCGCCATGGGCAGCACGTGGTGGGACACCACCTGCCATTTGGTGGCGCCGAGCCCGTAAGCGCCCAGGCGGATCGAGTTGGGCACGGCCCGGATGGCCTCCTGCGCGGCGATGATGATCACCGGCAGGATCAGCAGGGTCAGCGTCAATCCTCCGGCCGCCACGCTCCGGCCCAGTTGCATCCAGCGGACGAACACCGCCAGCCCGAGAATCCCGTAGACGACCGACGGCACGCCCGCCAGGTTCGCGATGTTGATCTGGACCATGCGTCGCCACCGGTTGTTCGGCGCGTACTCCTCGAGCCAGATCGCCGTGGCGACCCCCAGCGGGAAGGAAGCCGCGGCGGTGACGAGCAGCACCCAGAGCGTGCCCACGAACGCCGGCCCCAATCCCGCGCGGCTCGCGAACCGCGACGGCTTGCCGGTCAGGAAGTGCCAGGACAGAGCGCCGAGGCCGTCGGCGGCCACGTCCACCAGCAGCACGACCAGGGCCACCAGGCCCACCGCCGTCGCCACCACGCAGGCCGCCAGGAAGACGGCGCCCAGGCGCCGGCGCTGATCGATGCGCGGCTCGAATTCGGCCGCGTCGGCGTACGCGCTCGGCGCGCGGTCGCCGCCCCGCCGCGCCAGGCTCACTCGTACACCTCCCGATACCTCCGCAACACGGCATTGCTGAGGATGTTCATCGCGAGCGTCATGGCGAAGAGCGTGAGGCCGACCGCGAAGATGGTCTTGTATTCGATGGTCCCGAACGGCGTCTCGCCCAGGCTCACCTGGACGATGAAGGCGGTCATGGTCTGGATGCTCTCGAGCGGGTTGGCGGTCAGGTTGGGCGTCATGCCGGCCGCTATGGTGACCGCCATGGTCTCACCGATCGCCCTGGACACCGCCAGGATGAAGCTGGCCAGGATTCCGGACAGCGCGGCGGGCACGACGCTCCGGGTCGCCACCTCGAACTTGGTCGCGCCCAGCGCGTAGGCTCCCTGCCTCAGCGCGCGGGGCACGGCGCGCATCGCGTCCTCGGACAGCGAAGACACCATGGGGATGATCATCAGCCCCACGACCAGGCTGGCGCTCGCCGCGTTGAACACGTTGGTGTGCGGAAACACCGCGCGTATGAGCGGCGTGACGAAGGTCAGCGCGAAGTAGCCGTAGACCACCGTCGGGATGCCCGCCAGGATCTCCAACGCAGGCTTGACGATTCGCCGCACCCGCCCGGGCGCGTATTCGCTCAGGTAGATGGCGCTGGCGAGCCCCACCGGCAGCGCGACCAGCGCCGCGCCGAGCGCGATCATGACCGACCCGCCCAGCAGGGGGAGCACGCCGAAGCTCCGCGGCGCCAGCAGAGGCGCCCACCTGCGGCCGGTCAGGAATTCGATGGGGGAGATCTCGGCGAAGAAGCCGGCGGCCTCGTAAAGCAGGACGCCGACTATGGCCACGGTCGTGAGCACCGAAACGCCGGCCGCGGCCGCCAGCGCGCCCCCGATCAAGCGCTCCCTGACCCGACGGTTGCGGGCTCCGGCGAGCGACGTCATTGCCTCTTCGCGCTCAACTCGTGGCCGCCGACGCCGCGTCGACGCGGTCGATGTTGTCCTGGTACTGCGCGGGCTGCAGCGGTATGTAGCCGACCTCTCGCACCAGCGCCGCGGCGTTGTCCATGTAGAAGCGCACGAAATCGACCACCGCCGGGCGCTCCAGCGCACCACTCGACACGTAGATGAACACGGGCCGCGACAACGGAGCGTACGCGCCGCTGTTGACCGTCTCCGGGCTCGGCGCGACGCAACCGGCGCCGCTGTCGACCGGGACGATCTTCATGCGGTCGGCGTTCTCCTCGTAGTACGCGTAGCCGAAGTAGCCCAGCGCGCCCCGGTCACCGGCGACGCCCTGCACGAGCACGTTGTCGTCTTCGCTGGCCGTGTAGTCGGCCCGGCTCGCGTCCTCTTCGCCGACGATCGCCTCGGTGAAGTAGTCGAACGTCCCCGAATCGGTGCCCGGGCCGTACAGGCGAAGCTCCACGTCCGGGAAATCGTCCCTCACGTGGGTCCAGCTCGACACCGCGCTCTCCGGCTCCCAGATCCGGCGGAGCTCGCCCACGGTGAGGCAGTCGACCCAGTCGTTCTGGGGGTTGACCACCACCGACAGGCCGTCGAAGGCCACCGGCAGCTCGATCGCCTCCACCCCCGCCGCGCCGCAGGCTTCCAGCTCGCTGCCCTTGATCGCCCGCGACGCGTCATTGATGTCTGTCTCGCCGGCGCAGAAGCGCTTGAAGCCCCCGCCTGTGCCGGAGATGCCAACGGTGACCCGGACCGCGCCGTCGTTGGCGATCATGTACTCCTCGGCCACCGCCTCGGTTATCGGATAGACCGTGCTGGAGCCGTCTATGCCCACCGCTCCGGACCTGTCCGCGTCACCACCGCACGCGCTCAGGGTCGCGCCGAGCGCCAGCGCCATCGTCCAGCTCGCCTTCATCGTCGCATCCTCCTGTTGGTCTTCGGTCGAATCGTGGGCGCGCGCAGCGCGGATCAGAAATAGACCTGCGCCTGCGCCCGGAAGGCGTTTTGCGCGTCCAGCGCGTCGGCCGAAGGCAGATAGAAGTCCCAGTTGGCCATGATCCGGTTGCGCCCGAACACGTACAGGTTCACCCCGGGCGTGACCAGAATCCCTTCGTCATCCTCGATCGCGTCGTTCGGGTCCGCCCAGCTCACGCGGCCGGCGAGCTCGACGCCGTCGAAGCGACTTCCCTCGATCGGCTCGAACCAGGAAACGATCCCCTGGAAGCCCGAGAAGCTGTCGTCGGTGGCCGAGGTCAGGTCGTCGCCGAACGCCACCTCGGCCAGCACGTGCAGGCCCGGGTCGCGGAAGCGGCCCCACTCGGCGTCCGCCTCGAACGCCCAGCCATCCTCCAGATCGGTGTCGCGCCTGGTCAGGCCCGCGCCGACGCTCAAAGGGTCGCCGGCCGACGGCACGACCGTGAAGCGAGACGCGAGCGTCTTGTCGTCGTTCACGTCACGGCTGTCGGCACCCTCGCCGTTGAACAGGCCGAGCTCCCAGCCGAAGCGGTCGGTGCCGCCCCTGACCGACGCGCCCAGGTCACGACCCACGTATCCGGACTCGCCCAGCACCGCCCGCTGCTCGCCGACGGCTCCTACGAGGTCGTCGAGGCCGCGGATGCGCGCGCCCCGCTCGATGACCGGGAAGACGGTCGAGCTGGTCAGCTCCAGCAGGCTGAACGAGCGCTTGAACTGGCCCACCTTGAGGTTGAGATAGTCCGACAGCTCGAAGTCGACCCAGGCGTCCGCCAGGCGCAGATCACCCTGCGCCAGGTCGGGCTGGATGCGGGCCCGGATCCAATCGTCCACGCCGATGTCCACCCTCAGTCGTATCCGGCGCGTCTCGAACGTGCTCGCCGCAGGCGCGTCGTCCGCGCCCGGGGGCAAGTCGGCTTCGTCCACGCTGGTGGTGTTGAACTGAAACTGCGCCCGGCCTCCGAGCCTCACCGTGACCTCGGGATCCTGGGCGGCCGCCTCGGTCGCGGGTATCAACAGCAGCGCCAACCCCGCCAACAACCTCATCGAACGTGTCATGTGCTGGATCTTTCCTCCCACGAGTCCGTTACGTCTGTAACGCTTGCGACGACATACTGCGGGGATGGCACCACGGGCGCGTCACCGCTCGGTAACGGGCTTGTAACGCCTGGCTGCGGGATGTGGAACGACCTACGACCGGGGGCCGGCGCGGCGGAGCATCGGGGAGCTCTCGCGACGGGTGCCGCCCCGTGGCGATCCAGCCGTGAGACGCGACCCGTCTCGGGACAACGGGGTGTCGCGCACCGCCGCCGGGATGGTGAAGAACACCGTCGTACCCCGGCCCAGCTCGCTCTCCGCTCTTACGGCGCCCCCCATCTGCTCGACCAGGTGCTTGACGATCGCGAGCCCGAGTCCGGTCCCGCCTGCCTCGCCCGTACGCGCGCTATCCACCCGAAAGAAGCGCTCGAACACGCGCGGCAGCGCCTCCGACGGAATCCCCGCCCCCCGATCGGAGACGGCTACCTCGTAGTACGGGACGGCGTGGGGCGACTTGTCGGTGACGGGTTCTGTTCGCCCGGCGTCGATTCCTACCACTCCGCCAGCGGCCGAATGCCTCAGGGCGTTGTCCAGAAGGTTCGTCAGGATCTGCCGCACGCCGAACGCATCGGCCAGAATCTCGACTTCCGCGCCCTCTCCCACCTCGAGCTCCACGCTCTTGTCTGCGGCGGCTCCCTCCAGGGCGGCCCATACTTCGCGCCCCGCGTCGGCCAGCCGCACCGGCTTCAGGTCGGGCTCCCACGCCCCTGCTTCGATGCGCGACAGGTCCAGAAGATCGTCGACGACGCGCTGAAGCCGATCGGCGTTCTGGCGGATAATGTCCACGAAGCTGCGCCGCACGCCGTCCGGCAACGCGTCGTCCACGAGGGTCTCGGCGTACCCACGGATGGACGTCAGCGGCGTCTTGAGCTCGTGGCTGGCGTTCGCCACGAAGTCGCGTCGGGCGGTTTCCAGGCGTCGAATCTCGGTCAGATCGACGAGCGACACCACGGTTCCCTGGCGACCGGCTGGCTGAGCGACAACGAACACGCGGCGACCGTCCAGTTCCTCCTCGACCGCCGCGGGCTCGCCGTCGCGCACCGCGGCCGCGATGATCCGGCGAATGGCGGTGGACCGGATGGCCGACCCGGCGGCGCTTTCTTCGAAGCGTTCGGGCAGGCCGAGCAACGACGCGGCCGCCGGGTTGGCGCGGACGATGCGGGCGTCCCCGTCCACGAGCAGGATGCCTTCGTCGACCGCGGCCAGGAGCGCGGCCAGATCCGCCCGCTCGCCTTCGAGCGCCCGGCGCCGGTCGCCCTCCTCGCGCAGGCGTGCGCGAACCGCCCGGGCTACCTCGTGGACCTCCGCTACGCGGCTACCCGCGTCGATCGGCGCGCGTCCCGCGAGCACATCGCCTACTCGCGCGAGGCCCGCCTCGATCGGCGCGGACAGGAGGGCTCCGGCGGCGGCGCCCAGCACGCCCGCCGCCAGCGCCACGCCGATGACGGCCGCCCAGCCTGAGGCGAAGCGGGCGGTCCAGCCCCCGGCCAGGGCCGCGGCCGCGGCGACCACAGCGACCGCCGCGACCAGCACGTAACGCAGGCCGACATGGCGGCCGCGAGCGGCCGGCTCCAACTGGGTCATTGGCCCTCGCGGGCCTTGAAGCGATAGCCGAAGCCGCGCACGGTCTCTATCCAGTCGGCGCCGGACCCCAGCTTGGAGCGCAGTCTCTGGACGTGCATGTCCACCGTTCGCGTCTCGATGTCCACGTGCACCTTCCACACGCTCTCGAGCAGGTGCTTTCGACTCTGGACGCGGCCGCGGCGTTCCAGCAGCGCGACCAGCAGCTTGTACTCCGTGGGGGTCAGGTCCACGGGCTCGCCATCCACCTCCGCCCGCATCGCGTTCACGTCGACGGAGATCGGACCGCCGCGGAGCGTTCTCGCATTGCGTCCGAGCGCCGGCGACTGCGCCCTGCGCAACACCGCCGACACCCGCAGTACCAGCTCCTGCGGGCTGAACGGCTTGGTGACGTAGTCATCGGCCCCGAGCTCGAAGCCCTTGATGCGGTCCATCTCATCCCTGCGCGCGGTCAGCACGACGACGGGGATATCCGCCGAGTCCGCGCGGGCCCTCAGCTCCTTCAGCACGTCGTATCCCGTGAACCCCGGCAGCATGATGTCCAGCACGATCAGATCCGGGCGTTCGTGGGACACCGCCTCCAGAGCTTCGGGGCCGCCGCCGGCCGTGCGCACCTGGTAGCCCTCGCGGGTCAGATGGTAGGCGACCAGCGCGGCTATGTCGCGCTCGTCTTCGACCACCAGCACCTGGGCCGGGGTCGCCGCCTTGGCCGCAGGCGGAATCGAGGCTGAGGCGATCTCGTTCATTGTGCGGGGTCGGCGTCGTCGGGTGGAGGCTGCTCGGCCTCCGCGGGCGCCGGAGTGGCCTCGACGGCGCCGTCATCCGCCGCGGACTCCGCGACCGGCTCATCGCCCAGGGTAACGAGGCCGCTTTCCAGGTCGATACGCGCGCGCGTGCGGAGCATCGCGCGGTCGCTCGCGCGGGTGATGTCGGGGGCGAGATGGTCGGGCCTCTCGAAGTACTCGTCGCCGACCAACTCGCCCGGTCGCAGCACGTGTTCGGCGACGTAGAACTCGAGCGAGGTGTCCCGGAAGCCGCGCGCGAACTCCAGCTCGACCGCGTTCTCGGGCGTACCCCAGTGCGCGAGTCGTTCGACTGCGCGCTCGTTGGGAAGCGGCTCCCCGTTGACCGACTGGAGCGCGGGTCCGGTCGAGCCCAACGTGAACACTAGGGCCTCGGCGCCGACGGTCGAACGAACCGACACGCGCACGAGCCCGGCCGCCGCCGAGTCCACGCTCGCCGAGATCTCCGGCGGCGGCACGTCGTCGACCGCGGGGGCCGGCGCCACCGCGTACGTCACCTCGCTCAACGCATAGCCCGAGAGCGACTCCGGCTCGCCGACCGGTCCCACCTTCTGGGCCGCCCACGCGACCCCCGGATCGGACGCCGGTCGATCGGCGTCCGTGCCCCAGCGGGCGACCAGGCTGTCCCGGTCGAGGAGGTACACGAGCGTCGACGGAGCCGGCCGCTCCGGGGACGGCGAAGCGGTGCGAATGCCGAGCACCAGGAAGAGCGCCCCTAGACCGGCGCCGACCGCCGGAGCCCACCAACGGTTGGGCCCACGCAGGCCCTCCAGCGCGGGGATCAGCATAACCACGGTCAACCCCAGCAGCGCCCCGAGCGCGGGCGCCGCGGCCAGGCTCATGGCCAGCCAGAGGGTCTCGGTCAGCGGCACGAGCAGCACCGTCATCACCGCGGCCGCGGCGAGCGCGAGGGCCCAACGGAACGGCCCCAGCTTACCGCCGGCCGAGGCATCCGCGCCGAGCAGCAACGCCACGCCGCCCGCGAGCGCGGGCCACTGCAGGTTGGCCGCGCCCATGGGTATCAGCGCCGTGGCCGCGGCCGCGCCCGCGACCGGCACGAGGAGCGCCCCCGCGTACACTTCGCTCGCCGAGTACCAGCGTCGCGCCAGGCGCAGGAATCCCAAACCGACGACGAACGCCAGCGCGGCGAAGGCGAGCAGATACCAGCCTTCGGCGTGGAAAGCGGCGGCGTGCAACGACCCGTACTCCGGGTGGGCGCCGCGCCGCCACATGAACAGACCGTAGGCCACCGCGCCGCTGGCCGCGATCGTCCCCGCGCCCACGCCCACGCCCGCCGCCATGCCCCACGCGCGTCCGCCGCGCTTGCGCACGCGCCATACCGCCGCTGCCCAGACGAGCAGGCTCAGAATACCCAGCGCCCAGATCCAGAGCCGCGAGTACGCGACCAGTCCGATCAGGGGCAGCGACACGTAGCTCGCGTCGGCGTCGTTCACGACCGTCAGGTCGGAGTTCCCCAGGTGGCGCAGCAGAGCCAAAGCCTGGTCGCCGTGATGCTGAAGGGTCGCGGGCGACACCGTGGCCGGGACGTCGTACGCCTGGTGGTAGACGTGCGCCCCGCCGATCGCCGCGAAGTTGAGCCCTTGCTTGCCCGCCGACTTGAACGGCGTGAAGTCGGTGTCGTTGGGCAGGCGTTTGTAGACCTCGTACGACAGCGAGTTCGCCGCGGGCCGCGCCACCGCCTGGTCGAACGCTCGCACGACCCAGCCGTTGTCGGCGCCCGTCTCGAACATGAAGGACGGCCCGGCGCCTCCCCGCATCTCGATCGACAGCACCAGCGCTACGTCGTCCAGCCAGGGGTGCTCGTCCACGAAGGCGCGCGCGCCCAGCAGGCCGAGCTCCTCGGCGTCGGTGAACAGGACGATGACGTCGTTGCGCGGCCGGGGGCCCGCTCGCAAAGCGCGCAGCGCTTCCAGGATCGTGGCCACGCCGGCGCCGTCGTCGCCCGCCGCGCGTGAGATGCCGCGGCCGTCGTAGTGCGCCGTGATGAGAACCGCGCCCTGCGAGGCGGTGCCCGGGACGCGGGCCACGATGTTGCGCACGGTCGCGGCGCGCGCCATGTCGCCGAAGCCAATGACGGAGGTGGCGGTCTGCACGCTCGGCTCGTGTCCCAGATCCTCCAGCTCGTCCAGCAGGTAGGAGCGCACCGCCGCGTGTTCCGGTGAGCCCGGCGGGTGCGCGCGCCGGGCGATCCGCTCGAGGTGCTGCGCCGCGCGCGCCGCGGAGAAGGCCGTGGCGGGAGCGTTGGCACCGGCGGGATCGGGCGCGACGCGCGCCAGGCTCGAGAGCCAAACGAGGGCCGCCAGGACGAGCAGGGTGAGCGGACCGCGCAGTTTCCCTCCGGGCGCGGCCTCCGGCTCGCGCGCCGGCGCCTCGGGTGGCTTGGCTGAGGGAGGTGCGCCCGCGCCGGCCGCAGGCGCCGTCTTCGCCTTCGACGCAGCGTCGCCCGGCGCGGGAGCCGCGCCGGCCGGCGGCCCGGCCTCGGTCAACGGACCGGGCCCCTCGCCTTCCGCCAGCTCCCGCTCGAGCTGCTCCACCTCGTCCGGGCTGAAGCCCAGCTCCTCGAAGGAGGGGATGTCCGGCAGATCCTTGTCGCTCACCGCGGGCTCCGGGGTCCGGGTTGCCTCTCGCGCGATCATCGCGGCGCGGGCCGGGTCGGTATGGCGACCGGCGTCCTCAGGTATGAAAGACAAGAGCGGGGCCCGGGACAAGTCCCGGACCCCGCGAGTCACCCCCTCAGAGCAACTCCTAGTGTGCCGGCGCGGAAGTCCCGTGTGCACCGAGGCGCGTGATGCGCCCGCGGGGCAAGGCGGAACGACGCGCCGTAGCCGTCGCTACGGCAAGGA
>JBDLIA010000046.1 GCA_039715185.1 Gemmatimonadota bacterium | reverse complement strand
CCAGCCTGGGCACGCCGTCCAGCGAGTCGAGCGTCGCCGCGGTCGCAAGCGCGGCCTCGCGCTCGGCGCGGATCTCGAGCGCGAGCTGGACGTGCTCCGAGATCGAAGCCCGGTCGGCGCGGATGCCTTTGAGCTGCCGCCCAAGGCCCGCGTGGTGGATCGCGGCGGAACCGAGGAGGAGCAGAAGTCCCGCCGCGATGGCGCCGATCCGTGCGCGGGATCGAGCGCGGCGACGCCGGACGATCATCGACCCAGTGAGGAGAGCCCCGTGCGGACGCCGCGACGTGCCCGTAGCGGCCAAGAGCAGCACGTCGTCGGCGACGCCGGAGGGAAGCTGCACCACCGCGTCCCGTGGCCGGACCACGGCACCGGTCCGCGCGCGCACAGGCCAGGCGCGCAGCCTCATGACGCGCCCCCGGCGTGCCCACACGACGTCCCGACGCCCGGCCCTCTCGTTGCCGGCGATGACCATACTCATTCCGCCCCGGCCGCTCTTGATTGCCGCCGCCCAGGCGGAAGCGGCCGGAACGACATCGGGGATGGCCAGGCCGGCGTCCTGCGCTGCTCGCCGGATCACGGCCAGCAAGCGCCCGTCGACTACGGCGCAGAGCCGCGGCGGAGCCAGGTCGTCCGCCCAGTCGGGATGCATCGGGGCCAATCCCCCGATCGAAACGGCGACGCGATCGGGTGCGTTCAGGAAGTAGCGGGCGGCGTGCGCCTCGAGCAGCGCGTGGGTCTCGGTTTGGCCAAGGCGCGGCAGTCGGAGCAGTCGCCAGTCGCAGAGCGGCGGGCACAGGGCGACCGTGACAGGCAGCGGGACCGGACCCTTGCGGTAGGAGACCGATCCGAGGCCTCCGAAGTAATCGGCCAGCGCGGGCCAGTCCTCCTCCCCGCCCCACTCGGGCAGTCGGGCGCTTCGGGTGAGCGGACACAGCAGCGGGTGGCCCCTAGCGGTTACCAGCGCCGAGAGAACCCGATCTCCGCTCAGCGCGACGCCCAGGTGCGGCGGCCTACCGCGCATGACGAACCCAGGTCCTGTAAGCGGTGCCACCCTGGCGCTCGAACAGGGCAAGCGCCGTGTGGGTGATCCGGCCCCCAGCCGTCCGGCCGCGCGACTCCACCAACACGCGCTCGGTCTCGAACGTCGTGCGGGCGACGAGCGCTGGAAGTCGCGCTTCGATCGACTCGCGCTCGGCTTTCGGCAGCCTGAGGGCGACATCGTAAACACTAAAGAAGCGCCGCCCGGATCCACGCAGCGTCTCGATCCGCCTCGCCGCCGACGGGCTCAGGCCGGGCAGCGCCGCCATCACCGCGGCGGGAGCCGCGTTCAGGTTGACGCGTCCGTCGCCCGTGACGGCGATCATCGGCGCGATCACGGCGTAGATATCCGCGCTCACGCCGCGCACGTGCCGGAGCTCGGTCACGTCGCCGAAGGGTCCGTTCGCCGGCAGAACGGTAGACCCGCGCGAGCGATACCAAGCCCGCTCCGCCCCGCGGGCCCGGTACAGGTCGTCGCTGTCGCGCCAATCCATGACGGACTGGGCGATGGTCTGCGCCGTCGAGCCGTCCGCGCCGGCGGTCGTGAGGAAGTCAGTCAGCTCGCGCTCGTCGACGAGGTTCAGGGGAAGCAGCGCGTCCAGCTCGCTGACGGTCGTGACGAGCCGTCCGCCGGTGCCGACGGCGGAGGAGTCCGTTCGGCCGCTCACATCACTCCATGGATCCACGAGGCGCCGGCCATCGACGGTCAGATCCTGGCGTTCGAGGCGGCCTTGGAGGGCAGTGTGGGCGGCGGCCAGCCCCGCTTCGGCCACGAGCCGGGCCTCAGGCGCTTCGCCCAGGTTCTGCGCCAGAAGGCTGCCCGCCTCGAAGCGCCACCATGCGTTCGCCGACACCACGGCGATCGCGACCACCAACCACAGCGCGCCGATCAGCGCGAACCCCGAGCGGTCGGCGCCGGTCACGTCGCCGGCCCCAGCGCCACCAGGACCGGCAGCCCGAGAAGCGGCGTCTCATCGCTCTCCTTCGCCTCGATGGTCAGCCGCGCGGCCCCCGGTAACTGAACCGTGCTGATCCAGCCACGCAGCCAGACGCCGGCGCGAGGATCCGGCGGCAGGTACTCTACGTCCAGGCTGATCGCGGAAGGAGCGATCGAAATCCGGAGGGGCTCCACCTCCGGTCGGGTGGCCAGCTCAGCGACCAAACCCGTTTCGGGGGTCGAGTCGTTTCGGTCGATGAACAGCCGCACGGCCGTCTCTACGCTCGTGTAGGGCTCGGCCGCCGCAACGTCGAAGCGGATCTGATCGTCGGGCAGCGCCCCCTTGCGGGCGTCGGTACCGTGGAACGTGTGTGGGACCGCGGGGGTGCCCCGGAGCGCGCCAGTCAAGAGATCGACGAGCACGCGCCGGCGAATCGCCTCCTGTTCGATTGAGTCGAGGCGGTGAGACGTTCTGGCGCGCGAGTCCGCCGCGACGCGGAGCGCGGCCGCGCCACCCGTGAGCGCGATCCCTGCGACAGTCGCGGCTACGACGAGCTCCACGAGCGTGAAGCCCCGGGAGAGGCTGCCCTTCGGCTTCGCGCGGGGCCTCATGGCGCGGCCGCCAAGCGCAGTATCCCTTCCACGCGCCGTTCACCGCCTGGCCTTTGGACGACGACGACGGCCGCAGCCAAGCCCCGCCCATCGGTGAGACCCACGCTCCCGTGCGCGGTGAACCCTGACCACCGCAATGTGTCCCTCGCCTGCAACTCTATCGCGACGTCCTGACCTGGCCGGACGTCGCCTGCCCAAACGCGTATCCGAAGATCGGCGTATGCGAGTTCGGCCGCTGCCGTCGAGAGGATATGCTCTTCCGCCGCCAGCGCCGCCCTACCCTGCCGCGCCACCGCGCCGAGGCCGGCCACGCTGACGATTCCGATGATCGCCATCGCGACGGTCGCCTCCAGGAGGGAGAACCCGGCGCGCGTACGCTGGCGAGTCATCGGTCCTCGCTACGGCCGAGGGGCCGTTGCGTGGCGCTGACGACCTGCCCGAGGGGCGTGATTCTCCAGGGGCCGCCGTCGGCCTCAGGGGCCAGGTCTTCCGAGCCACCGGGCCACGTCCCGGAGCCGACCGTATCCCCGGTCGCGGCGTCCACCAGGAGGTAGGTTTCCCGCTCCGAATTGGTCGCAAGCACCAGGTCAACGCCGCGGCGGCGCGCCGCGTGCTCTGCTCGGCGCAGGATCACGTCTGCGCTGTCTTGGTCTGGCGCGGAAAGGACGGACTCCAGTGCTGGCACGCTCACCGCGGCGAGCATCGCCGAAATCGCGAGCACGACGATCAACTCGAGCAGCGAGAATCCGCTAGCCGAAGGCGCCCGCATTGACCCCGTAGACCGCTTGAAGGAGGGCCACGGCGATGAGCCCGATCACCAGGCCGAAGAAGACCGTCATGGCCGGCTCAAAGAGCTTTGTGAGGCGGTCCAAGTCTCGCCTCAGCGCGCTCTCCTGGCTGTCGGCCGCGCGCTCCAGCAGGGTCGCCAAACGACCCGTCTCCTCGCCGAGCGCGGCCATGCGCGCGATCGTACCCGCGAAAACCGAGCTGCCCGCCAGCGCGGACGTCAGCGTCGACCCCTCGCGGACGGCCTCCGCCACCCGCTCGGCCTCCCGCCGCGCTGTCGGATCGCCGAACGACTCGGCCACGTGTCGTAGCGCGGCCCCGATCGGCGCACCACCCGCCAGCAGCGTCCCCGCCAGGCGCGCGTAGCGTGCCCCGAGCTGGGTTCGCCGAATGCGCGATAACCCTGGCGCGGCTAGCACCACCCGGGATGCGAGTTCCCGCCCCCCGACTGAGCCGCCTATGGCCGCGACTCCAATGGTGACTCCCACGAGGCCGAGAACCAGCGCGAACGCGTGGTCACCCGGGAACGCAGAGAGTGACAGCAGGAGCGCGGTGGACGCGGGCAGCGTCGCGCCTGCGCCCCCGAAGAGGTCGGCGAAGCGCGGCACGACGAACAGCAACATGACGAGCACCGACAGGCCGCCCACGACCGCGAGGACGGCGGGATAGATGGCGGCGGTCGCGAGGGTGGACTTCAGTTCGCGCTCTCGTTCGGCTTGATCGGCGACGCGGCCTATCGCGCCGGCCAGATCTCCGCTCCGCTCCCCGGCCTGGATCAGCGCGATCTCGAATCCCGTGGCCCAGCCCGGTATCGCCGCGAGCGCCCCCGCGAACGAGTCGCCCCGTTCGATCCCGGCGCGGATCTGGGCCAACGCCGCGCGGTTGGGTCCGGTCGACCCTGACTCGGCCTCGTCGAGGGCTCTCGGCAGCGGCACGCCAGCCTCTAGCAAAGTCGCCAGTCCGCGGAGAACGTCCACGGCGCTTCTCCGGCTGCCGCCGCGTACAGCCTCGCCTTCGTCCGCGCGGACGAGCAGCATGCCCCGCGCCGCCATCGCGGCGCGCAACGACTCCACACTGTTTTAAGAGGCGACCACAGATTCGGCACGTCTTCGTCCCGGCCACGCGTCTGCCCTCGTCCAGGTCGGCAGGATTGGAGTTGCCCCGGTTTTGTGGACACCTCAAGACTGCGGAGGAGGAGGTGTCCGATGCCGTCCGAATGGAGTCATACACCATTCCGACCAGGGCACGCAGTACACTTCCATTGCCTTCGGGCTGCGCTGCAAGCAGGCAGGCGTCAGGCCCTCGATGGGCTCGGTCGGCGACGCCTACGACAACGCCCTGTGTGAGAGCTTCTTCGCCACGCTCGAGTGCGAGCTCCTCGAGCGCCGCCGCTTCCGGACGCAGGCCGAGGCCAGGATGGCCATCTTCGACTTCATCGAGGGCTTCTACAACCCGCGGCGGAGACATTCGGCCCTCGGCTACCTCTCGCCCGCCGACTACGTAAGGAGGTATGCTCAGACGAACTCAAATGCCGCTTGAAATCGCAGACCTAAACCGTCCACGAAAGCGGGGCAACTCCAGCCTGAACCAGCACTCGTTGCTTGACCCTGGCCGACGCGCAGCGGACCGTGGAGAGCTAGCACATCGCCCATAATCACGCCCGGCTCCATAGTAGCGTCGGAGGCCTGGCACCTGCCGAGTTCGCCAATATGCGAAAAGAGATCGAAACGCCAAAACTGTCAGCCGAAAAACGGGACCTAAATTGGGGGAGGGCTCACGTCCTGAGGTGTCGCCCCAACCCGTGTGCCCTCCGTCACTTGCCGTGGCGTCAGCGTTGTCGGGTCATTGTGAAATCTCCCTCGATATCTTCGAAAGGCGGCTGCGGCACAGAGAACCGGCCGACAACCGAGTCTGGAGCTACGCAAGTCCCCTTCAACGAGTAACCGATTGGCGCGAACCGAAATGAGACAGAGTCTCCGCTGATTCTGAGCCCATCTACAGGAAAGTCTAGAGGCTCGCGCGCCCCATCTGCACTCACCCGCGTCAATTCCACTCGGTCGGTGGAACCAAGCGACACGATGCCCACAACATAGTGCCCCTCTGAGTCAGCCTCCAACTCCAACTGCCAAGTGCCAGCAGCACTCAGGTGACGACACTCCTCGTTCGCCGGCCGAGCGCAGGCACTAGCTAGGCCTCCAAGTGCGGCACTAGCCGCCAACCCCAATCGCAAGTGGTCAATTGCCCCGAACGCCCTCAACCTGGTCATCAACACACTCCCCCGCTGTGTAGCTACGTTGCGCCTCTTTTACAGCAGCTTCGAAAGAATCATACGCACTCAGTGGGTCGGCCTGAAAGTGACCCACGTCGTTCTTGACGGGCTTGAAACCTTTGCTCTTAGCGATCTCAACAAAGTCCCCTAGCTGCGCGGCCGTGAGTTGGGCGCTGTTGATATCGAACGCGAAACCTGCGAGATGCCGACTTCTACTGCCAGCAGAGGGCCGGCCACCTGTTCCAGCCGTCAACCGATCGCGATACGCGTTGTTGAAAAACACAGGGAGTCCAGCCTCAATTGCGGCATCATAAATCTCCTGTACGTCACCCGCAACACTCTTATCTACACAGACCTTTCTTTCACCTCGCTCTGGAACCTCGGTACTAAAGTGATCCCCTTCCACGTTATCCAAGGTATCCGCCTTTGGCGACAAATCCATACATCCATCATTGCTGACACTTTGCAGACAAAGGCCGAATGCGTCCAAAAAGCGTGCGGGGGCATTGCCCGCGTAAACGTATGGATTAGTACCACCGGCGTAGCCGATGGGATCCTCCTGGAGGAAACGTCCGGAGAAGGCGTCGTAGTACCGGCTTCGGAAGTACGAGATAGCCGGTGCGTCTGCCTGGGTAGAACGGGACAGCTTGAAGTCTCGACTGGCCTCGATGGCACCCGCTTGCTGACCGAACCTGGACCACTCATCTCCGATTTCGTTTTCCTTGCAGTCGAACCCCGACGTCGTGCTCTGGTAGCCGACAAGCCGGCCGCCCGTCGTAATGTACTCGGCCGACGTACTACCAGCGCACGTTCGGTTGTACTGAAGGAACGCCACGAGTGGGTTGTCCACTCCCGGGCCCTGTAGATACTCGATGCCGACGAAATCGATCACGTTGTCGCCATCGTAGAAGGTCCAGTCGACCGTACCACTCTTGGTCCAGCCAACTCGTCTCCCTAGTCCGTCGTAATAGTAGACCGTGGTTTGCTTGGTTGCCGTGAACGTGGGGGAGCTCGAGCAGCCAGGGAGTCCGCCAAACCCCTCGCTGACGCACGCGGGCGTGGACCCGTTGCTCGTTGGCTGGTGGATGATCAAACGGCCGGCAGGATCGTAGTAGAAGTCGTCCGCTACCCACTTGTCGACCCACTCCCAGTGCTCTCTGATCTGGTTCCCGTTGTGGTCATACCGATAGAGCTTCTGCCGTGAAACCGTTCCGAGGTCGTAGAAGCTCCGACTCGCCAGGCGATTCGATCCGGTGACGAGCACGTTTATGATCGAGTCGCCCTGACTGCCCGGGAACTTGCGCTCCCATTCCCTGTTGCCGTTTGCGTCGTACCGAAATTCGGCATGATCGATCGTAGCTCCGCCGTTATCGGGGTGTGCCTCGTAGAAGGTGGAGCGCCCGGCGTCGTCGTATTGCCAGTCACTAAGAACGCTGTCGGGCGCACCCCCCGCCACCAGCTGTCTCATCTCGTCGACCGCCGTCAGATCGTCGGTCGGAGCATAAGTGTACGTGTTGTCAGCGATTGTCCGCGTCGGACTCTCAGCCCGAAGCTCCGACAGCCGACCACCGGAGTCGTATCGGTGTTTTACCCACGAGCTGCTAGGCAGATGCAAGCTGTCCGGTCGACCGACGTTATCCCACGTGAAATTGACTGTCCCCCCGGACCACGACCAGTTGGCGCCAGGGAGTGTTGTAGCCGGATACGTGATCGACGCAAGCGCTCCGTCGTCTGGGTCGTACCCGTAGGTGTAAGTTCTCCACTCGGTCTCGAGGGTCTTCCGAGCGCCACTTCTGTGATACGTGTAACGCAGCCCCTTCCCCGGATTGCTGCCGAACTTCAGGTAGGTAGAGTCGAAGGAGATTGCGCCCTCATTGTTAAAGTTGCGCGTTATGATCGCGGCGTGATTCTCGATCCGAATCGCGCGACCCATCTCATCGTAGGTGAACCGCGCTGTGTCCTCTGGGATGAGCACCTGCCCGATCGTGATGATATCCGCCAGCAGGGTCGAGATTGCATCCTTGTAGACCTCGTTGAGTTCGGTCGAGTTGTCGATCGTCACCGCGCCTATCCGCACCGTCCGGGGCCGGTTCATACGATCATACACAGTCCAGACCGAGTCGCCCTGACGGTCGATCGTCTTGGCGAGGTTGTTGGCCTCGTCCGTGAAGTAGCGTTCGACATTACCGAACTCGTCCGTCATCGTCTCTTGCAGGCCGCGCGGGTGGTACGTCCACGTGCGAGTGACGTTGTTCGGGTCAGTCAGCGACGTTCTATTTCCGTCGTCGTCGTAGCCGAACCGGGTCGTGAGCAGCTGATTCGCGTTGACAACCGTTGCCGCAGAGTCCTGCCAGCCCATCTGGTTGTAGAAGAATCGGCTAATCCGATTCCCCGGCGCAGTATATTGGGTAACGTTCCCGGAGTTGTCGTGCTGATAGGTTGTGGTGCGACCGTCGAACGTGACCGCTTCAACGTTGAGCGTCGTGTCGGCGTAAGCGAGCGAAGTGACTTGGTCGAGGAGACTGCTCGCCTGAGTCGTAGGATTCCATGTCGGCACGTCGTGCTGGGTAACCGTTTCGACCCGGCCATGGGACGCATAGGTAAGTGCGGTCCGGCTTACTGTGTCCTCGCCGAGGATGACCTCGGCCAGCGTGCCGTCGGGATTATACTTGTAGCTCTGGAGGATTCTCGTCGATGATGTCAGTGGCAAGCTGATCTCGCTCGGCGCCGCCGGTGCGTTCGGATCCTCGTAGTTGTAGATAACCGAGTCGGTCCCTGCACTGTGGGTCACGTCCACAGTAGTGATCAAGCGCATACGGCTGTCGTAGCGGATCTCGCGGACCGCGTTGTCCGGGGTAACGATACGTTCGGGCAGCAGCGGAGCGTCTGCCCTATAGGTGACTGTGGACGTGTTGCCGTAGGGATCGACGATGTTCGTGACCGCGCCTAGCCGGTTTGTGTAGAATATCGCGACATCCGCGCTGTCGGTCCGCGGGCCATCTATCTCGATTACCGTGTCGGCCGCCGCGGTGTTCCCGCTCGCACTGAGCGCGAGCCCGCGGCTCGCGAGCGGCCTGAAGCTCGTGACCCAAAGCGGTAGACCCGGCAGCGTGTCCTTGAAGAGCAGCGGCGTCGGGCCGTGATATGCGTAGCGTGCCACCTGCCCGCGGCGGCTCGTCCGGCCCACGATCCGGTGGTTGTCGTAGTCGAAGGTAACCTCCTTATCGCTCGCGAAACCTGGGTCGAGGAAGTCGACCAGGTCGCCGCTCGCGTTCACGGTTGCGTTCAGCTGCCGCACGATCGGGTCGTTGACGTAGTCGAGGTTGCCAGCCGCGTCATAGGCGAACGCATAGCGCTTGTTCGACTCCCAGGGCGAGATCCGGATCTGGTCCAGTTTGTAGCCCGTTGTCCCCACGTAGGTGTACTCGACGGCGTTGCCGACGCGGTCGGTTACCCAGCGCTGCCGGCCGTCCGTGTCGAAGTAGACCCTCGTGCCGTCGAGCAACCGGCGCTCATATCCGAGGAAGGGCCCGGAACCGTCGGGCTGCGGGTTCTGGATACTCCCCTGCTGGATCGTGTCCCGGTAGGCACCTTGCGGCGCGATCCAGATGTTCGTCTGGCCGACCGGGTTCTTGTAATACGCCGCGCTCCCGTCCGCCCCGACAAGGAGCAGCCCGTTGTTCGGTTGGTTGGGATGCAGCTGGGCGATCCCCGCCACGGCCCAGCCCGCACCGTATGGGCTGTCTCGCCGGTTCACGACGATCAGCTCGGACGTCGGCAGCGGCGTGGACTTGGGTACCGCTCCGAAGTACGCCCGAATTGTCAGGTCGTACTCGTACACGCCCGTTTCGAGGCCGGCCGCCTCCGCATCGAACCCCACGGCGACGCGCTTGACCGTGCCCAAATCGGGCAACTCGTCTCCGGGATAGGAGTGGGCATGGGTGGCCTGGCCTACGCTGAGTTCGACCCTGAAGCTGTCAGGCTCCGCGACCGAGTCCCGCCAGACGTTGGCCATAACGATCGGGTAGGGCGTGGCCGTTCCGCTGTTGTAGACGAGCGAGAGCGTGTGGTCGCGGCCGAGTGTCCGGTACGCAGGCATCGCGTGGACTGCCAGCAGCTCGCCGCACTGGAACGCGGCTGCAGGCCCCGCGTCGGTCGTTACGCAGGCGCTGCGCGCGTGCAAGTCCCCTGGGTTCATCCCGATGTCGGCGGAGAGCGGGGCCTCGGGCGGCGGCACGGGCGCGCCCGTGACCGTGACATCGTAGGAGCCCCAGTCCTGATCGCAGCCCTTAAGGCAGCCCTGCTCCTTGATCCGCAGCTTGATCTCGCCCGTACCAGCGCCGCCGGCCGTGTAGGTAACTGTAATGGTCGCAACCGCCTCTGGCTGAGGGAGCAGGAAGCCGTCGATCTCCGTGATGTCGGGAACGCACGCGGTGATCTGACCCGTAGGCGTGCAGGTCACGTCGTAGAAGGCCGCTGTCGTCGGCGCGACAACGAACATCTCGAACGTCACCGTACCCGTCGAGCCACCGTCCACCGTGATCGGCTCCTGGTCGGGCGTCACCGAAATGTTCGCCGCTGGTTCGGCGACCGGCCCTTCGAGGCCCAGTTCATTGGCCACAACGATCGACTCCGAGGCGGGCGCCTCTTCTGTCAGCATCGCGCGTGCGAGGGAGAACAACGAGACCAGCAGGACCAGCGCGAACCGGGTAGCCACGGGACGGCTCCTTCGGTGCAGGTGGACCGGACGACGCGCGCGTGCGGGCGCCGCCCTTCTTCGCTCCACCTACTTATCTATCCGGCAGAAACCGCTCGGAGGGAGGACCGATCGTACCATAATCGGGGCCGATCGTACCAAGAGGTCGACATAGCGTCCGCGAGGGCTGATTTTCGCCCTGTGTTATCCGCTCACGCGCACGATTTCCTCTTCGGTCCCTGCACGACGCCGCGATCGCACCGCTGATGAACCGCCTCCCACCCCCTACTGCACCGGCTCGGCCTCCGCCTCCATCGCAGCCGCCATGATCCGGCGCTCCAGCTCCGGCAGGTGCGGCTGCACTGCGGCCTCGCCGATCTGCGACCCTCTGACCGCCAACTGGGGCATGGTTTCCTGGAGGCGCTGGCCGAGCGGGGTCTGGTAGAAGTCGGCGAGCTCGCGCATCTCATCGACGGTGTAGATCTCGGCGTAAATGGAGGCGTAGTCGTCCTTCAGAAGGTCCCAGGCCATGAACTCGGCGAAGAACTCCAGGAAGACGTCGCGGAATTCCGCCAGCGCGGGGTTGCCGGCGATCATGCCCTCGAGCATGGCCTCGGTGGTGACCGCCAGGGTCTCTTCGATGTTCAGCACCGCGATCAGCTCCTCGGCGGCGGCGAGCGCCTCGGGGGCGATCACGCCCTCCTCGACCACTTCCTCCTCGGGGGCAGGTGGGGCCTCGACGCCGATCGCCGCGCCGCCGCCGGCGCAGGATGATCCAAGGAGCGCTAGGAGGGCGACGGAAGAACCTGGGGTCCAGACTCGCATGGCTACGCCTTTCTGCGTGTGGGTGCGTCGAAACCGGGGAGGGATCGTGAAGTCGAGGAGGGTCTTCTGAATCTGGGGCCGACGAAGCAGCCCGCCAAGGTTTCTGCTGAGCGGCGGTCGTCAACCCGTCCAGCGGAAGCGGCTTCGGAACTGGCCCGGGGTCATGCGCAGGCCGCGCCGGAAGTCGCGCGTCATGTGGGCCTGATCCGCGTATCCCGCCGCGATCGCGGTGCAGCTCAGATCCACCTCACCGGCGCGCAACCGCGTGCAGGCGAACTCGAGGCGGCGGCGCCGGGCGTACTGACCGACGGTGCAACCGAAATGACGACGGAATTCTCGCGCGAGATGAACGCGGTGTACGCCCGCGCTTCGCGCCAACTCCTCCAGCGCCGGCACCGAAGTGAACTCCTCGTGCACCCTTTCCCGGACGCTGCCGAGCCAGAGTGGTGGGCGACCCGTCGAGGATACAGACGACCGGTCCGCGAGGTCATCCAGAAGGGCCAGTGTCAGCTCCTCCGCCTCTGCCGCGAGGTCAGCCGCGCCGGCGCGAAATCGGCCGTAGAGCTCGAACGCGAAGCGGCTGGGGGCGCACTGGCGTGAGGGCGACAAATCGGGTGCATCCGCAACGGTCACCCAGTGCTCGAGGGTCGCGCCGGAAAGGCTCACGCTGAAGCAGCGTGCCCCGTCCCGCGTGAAGAGATCGGTGTGGACCTCTCCGGCCACCTTCACCACGAGCGTGCCGGGACCGCAAAGAAACGACGTGCCTGGGAAGCGCTCGTGGTAGCCGCCCTCCAGCACGAGGCAGATGGTCGCGTCCGGGTGATAGTGCGAGGGGATCTCGGTGTCGGGCGGAAACTCCGACTCGAACAGCGATATCGAGCCGGCCACCCGCCGCCGAACGGTACGGCCGAAGCCCGAATCGCACCCCAGTTCTCGCGCCACCAGCAACACCTCCAAAGATCGACCGTACGCCCGGGCCGCGCGCGGCCGGCTAGCCGGGTCGTCCCTCGCCGCGGGCGCCGTGCCGCGACCCGGTCACTACTCCCTGGGGTTGAGAAGCGTGTGACCGGTTTCGGCGATGAGCGCAGCGATCCGGGCCAGCTTGTCCCAGTCCAACATGTCCGGATCGTCCGTCGGCTCATGGTACTGTTGGTGGTGGCCCGTGTACAGATACAGGACCGGGACTCCCCGTTTGTGGAAGCTGTAGTGATCCGACCACCTGAAGACGAAGCTCCTGGACCCGAAGGTGAAGTCGAGCGCCAGGCCGTGCTTGCGGGCCGCGGCCGCGAGCGCCGTGCGGAGGGGTGACGTCGGAGGGTCGGCGGTGAGCGCGTACACTTCGCCCGGGGCCGAAAGCTCTGGGAACACGCGCGCGGTGTCGGCCGGGGTGCGACTGCGGCCCACCATGTCGGCGTTGAGGACCGCTCGGATTCTTTCGATGGGCATCGGCGGTGCAAACCGGGTCAGGTACTCGGAGCCGCTCAGGTCCAGCTCCTCCGCGCCGAAGAATATCACGAGCGCCGAACGCTCGGGCGCGCCGGCGGCGGCAACAACGCGCGCCGCTTCCAGCACCGCCGCGGTACCCGACGCGTTGTCGTCGGCGCCGTTGTTCACGGTGCCATCGGCCCACCGCGGCAGATGGTCGTAGTGGGCGGTGAGCCCGACGAAGTCGCCGCCCTCCTGCCCGTCCAGGATACCGATCACGTTGTACGCTCCCGCGCGCCGGACCATGCGCAGAGGGGTCTCGACCCTGATCCGCTCGCTCAGGCGTCGGGGCGTGAACACGCGTCCGCCGGGTGAGGCGAGTGCACTCTTTTCGATTCCGAGGATCGCCGACAGCGCCTCTACGAGCGGCGGCCCGGCCTGGATCACCTGGAAAGCGGGCTCGGGCGTCGTGTTCGGGATCCGCATGATGCGTCGGTCGAGGGCCCCATGTGTGAAGCGCTCGTAGGAGGAGAGCAGTCCCTCCGAGATGACGATGAGCCCCAGCGCGCCGCGGCTGGCCAGGGCCGCGTTTCCCTCCGCTCCGCGGGGCAGCTCGGTGTTCTCCAGTGCCGCGGGCCGTCCCTTTACCGCCACGGCGATCGTGCCCGCGACGTCTACCTCCGCGAAATCGTCGTGGCCGTGCTCCGGCGCCGAGATCCCGTAGCCCACGAAGACCAGATCAGCCTCGAGTCGCTCCGGGACGGTCGCGGGCGTCTCCAGCATGTACGCCTCGACGAACGGCAGCCTCCTTGCGCCGTCCGGCGCGCCTAACGCCAGGTACGCGTTCGCCCCATCCACCGAACCCGAGTCGAGCGGAATCGGCTGCAGGAACGAACCGTCCGGCGCCCCCCCGCGGTAGCCGTACGAACGCAGAGCCTCGGCCAGATAGCGCGCGGCGATCCTGCTCCCCGGATCGAAGGAGTGTCGGCTCCCGAGCTCGTCGGACGCGAGGAACTCCACGTGCTGGCGGAGCCGGCTCTCGTCCACGGTCTCGGTCGACGGTGCCGCCGGTTGCTGCGCGGGGGTCACAGCCGCCGCGCACGAGTTGACGACGAAGGCGAGCGATACGGCCATCGCCGCCGACAGGGTCGTCTTGGAATGGGGGACGCGCATCGTGAGGTGCTCCCTTGCAGAGGAAGGATTCTAGATGCGCGAAGCGAGGGAGGGAGTCTTGAACGTGCGTAACATCGGCGCCGGAGACGCAGGATCGTAGTCGGCCCTTGAGTTCGCGTTCTCGCGCAACCTTGACGCGAAGGTAGAATGGTAGAATCTTTTCTACCATGAGTATGAACATTAAGAACCCCGAGACGCATCGGCTTGCCCGCGAGTTGGCGAATCGTACCGGGGAGACGCTCACGCGCGCGGTCACGGAGGCGCTGCGCCTGCGCCTCGCGTCTCTGGACCGAGCGAGTCCCGATCCGGACCTACTGGCCGCAATCGAGGAAATCCAGCGATTCCTCGCCGGACTTCCGGACCGAGATACCAGGACCGCCGAGGAGATACTCGGATACGATACCTTCGGGATCCCGTCCTGATCGCAGATGGTCCTGGATTCCTCTGCGCTCGTGGCCTTGCTTCTCGGCGAAGCCGACTCCCGCCGCCTGGCGCAGGCGATCGCTTCTGCGCCGATCCGCCTCGTTGGCGCACCAACATTGGTGGAGACATCGGCTGTCCTACTGGCGCGAAAGGGACCCGAGGCGGACGTGGCGCTGGACGCGTGGCTCATGCGCCTGGACGTCGAGGTGGTCCCGCTGACGGAGGAGGGAGCTCGGCACGCGCGGCGAGCGTACGCGCGCTTCGGTAAGGGTGTGGGCGACCCGGGAGTGCTGAACTACGGCGACTGCCTGTCATACGGCGTTGCCATGGCCATGCGGCAGCCGCTCCTGTTCAAAGGCGACGACTTCTCACGGACCGACGTGGAGGTCGCCGCCTACTAGTGTACCGTAACGGAAGTTGGATGAAAAACGCCGAGCCCCGCGGCCTGGCTCCACCGCGGGGCTCGGAGGTGTGGCCGGCCGGCGTCAGCCGGCCGCGTGGGCGACGATCAGGCGCCCGTGCCCGGCAGCTTGATCGGGGCCACGCGCTCTTCGAGCTCTTCGGCGGAGAACTCGATAGCGTTGGCGTCCTTGCCGGTCGCCTGGCGAATCTTGTTGCGCTGCTCTTCCGTCAACTCGATCCGTACGGGCTCGTTGTGCTTCTCCATCGTCGACTCCCTGCTGGGGGTTTTCAGCGGCGCCCCGAAGGCGCCGAGCCGATCTGCCTTTCTCCATCGGCTCGTTCAAGATGTGGATCCCGGGCTGGGCGCGAAATCGCCTGGGGTACGCGTTCGATGTGACGTGGGTTACACCCATTCTCGGGCCCGTAGAGGCTCGTGATCAGCCGAAATCGTCCAGGACGAGGTCCTCCAGGTGGACCCGGATCACGTTGCCGTACTCCGCCAGCATCCCTTCCTCCTCCATGAGCTCCTTCATCATGCGCGAGATGACCACCCGGGTGGATCCGACGAGCTCGGCCAACTCCTTGTGGGTGGGCCGGACGAACTCCACCTGCCCGGACCGGCACTCCTCGCCTTCGGAGCGCGCGATCTCCAGAAGGGCCATGAGCAGGCGACGCTTCACGGGAAGCAGGGCGATTTCGCCGATCTTTTCGTACGCGTGCCGGACCTCCGCCGCGAGCTCGCCCAGCAGCGCCCGCGACGCCCCCGGAAACTCCGCCAGCCAGCCGAGGAAAGCGTCGGCGGGAATGCGCGCGACGCGGGAGTCGCAGAGTGTGATCGCGGTGCCCACGTACACCCGCCCCGTGAACAGCGCGTCGATCCCCAGCAGGTGTCCTTCCCTCACTATCTCCAGGGCTACTTCGCGCCCGTCGTCGTTCATCAACGCGACCTTGACCCGGCCAGACTCCACCAGACCGAGCGCCGTGCACGCGTCGCCGTGGCAGAAAAGCACGTTGCCCTTCGGATAGGCGCGCGCGATCGCGATCCGGCCGAGGGTCTCCCGCGCCTCGGGGTTCGCGTGCAGATACCCGTTCAGGCCCCGCCGCACCGACAAGCTTTGCGCGGTGCTCACAGGAGCCAATCCACCCGGATCATGCGGCGCGCGGAACGCACGGCCGCTTGCGCGACGGTGACGCGCCGCGCCTCGATCTTGGCCAGCCCGTGCAGCCCGGGGCGGAGCACGCGGTCGGGGTCGGCCAGCGTGGCCAGCACCTCCACCGTGCCGCGGGCGCTCGCCGCGCGCACGCTCGCGACCACTCCCTGAAAGTCGGCGCCCGGCCACGACGCGAAGCGGACGACTACGGGGTCCCCCGCCTCCACGTCCGCCACGTCCCGCTGATCCAGCAGGATCCGGAGTCGGATCGGAATGGGCGCCCACAGCTCGATCAGCTCCTCCCCGCGCTCTGCGCCGGCGCCCCGCAGCATGTCCGTGTGGGGCGTCACGACCACGGCGTCGAACGGGGCCGCCAGCGTGAGCCTGGCGGCACGGTCCTCCAGCACCGCGAGATCCCGACGCCGGCTCTCCAGAGCCAACTCGGCCGCGCGAAGCCTGCGCGTGCTGCCGCGAGCGGCGGCCACTTCGCGCTCGAGCGCCCCCACGCTGGCGCGCGCGGTCGCGAGAGATACGTCCAGCCCGTCCGCGCGCATCCTGACGACCGGCTGCCCGCGCCGTACGTGCTGGCCCTCCCGCGCCAGGACGGCGTCGACGCGAGCCGCTTCGGGGGCCCGCAGCCAGGTCCTGACGGTCGGCTCGACCAGCGCCTGGCCGCGCGCGTGAATCGTCCACGGCGCCACGAACGCTACGGCGATCAGAACCACGATCACGGCCGTGGATCCCGCCAGCCAGCGCCGCACGGTGGGGTTGGCGAGGTGATTCCGCACCCATACGCGCCCCACGCGGAACATCGCTCCGAGCGGCCTGCGTCCCCCGAACCAGACACCCCCTGCCAGCGTCGCCCAGCCCCACCCGCCCCATTGGCGCACGAGGAATCGTCCGAACAGCAGCCCGATCGAGGTCAGCAAAACCGTCATGTAGACGACCGACAGGATTCCGTACGCGAGGAACACCCGCCGCTCACGGTCCGTCGCCGCCGGCACCTGCACGTCCATGCGCAGGACGCGGCTCTTCAGCCACGCCGACAGGTAGCCGAAGGCTCGCGGCCGGAGGTTCGGGATCTCCAGCCAGTCCATGAGCGCGTAGTAGCCGTCGAGCGGGATCAGCGGGTTGAAGTTCAGGAGCAGGACGATGCCGCCGGCGAACAGCAGCGACAGGAACGCGACCTGGTTGGCGAGGGTGCCGGGCTGGGTCAGGATCCAGACTACGGCGGCCAGGCCCGCAACCACGAGTTGGATCCAACCCCCCGCGAACGTCACCCAGAGCCGCTCGGAACGCGACTCGAAGGTCCAGGCGTCGTTGACGTTGCAGTAGAAGGAGGGCGAGAAGTAGAACAGCATCGCCCCCATCTCGTGCACCTCGCCGCCGAAGCGCTTGCACGTGAGCCCGTGACCCAGCTCGTGGATGAGGATGATGAGTGCGACCGCACCGTAGAGGACGACGATAGTGCCGGGGGAGTAGAAGGAGGGGTCGTACATGGCGAGGACCCCCGCTGAGAACTCGGCCCAGTGCGTCGCCACGACGAGCACGTACACCGTGAACGTCACGACCGAGATCGCCAGGAACGCCGGACTGTAGAAGAACGCCAGGCGGTCCACCCAGCGGTCGAACAAGGCGTCGGGGTCGCCCATCGAAAAGCGCATGCGCAGGAGCGTGTCGCCGTGGCCCGACAGCTTCATGCGCCGCTCCCGGCGGAGCGCCTCGGCGAGCACGGCCCGCCGTTCTCCCGCCGTGCGCTGCGCGAGGCCCATCTCCTTAAGCCGAGCAACAAAAGGAGCGAGCGCGGACGCCCCCGCGTCGATGCCCTTCTCGGAGCCGAGCTCGGTAGCGATCTGTTCCAGCGTGCGCGTCCCGTCCATGCGGCGCATGAGCCACGCCTCCACGTCGCCGAAGCGGAAGTAGCGCAGCTTGACCGGGTCCTTGACGACGAACGACGTCTTACCCTCGGACGTCTGCTCGACGTACGTGAGCCCGGGCTGCATGCGGGGACGCTCGTGCGTCATCGCGGCGTCGGAAGCACGCGCACCGAGGAGCCGGGACGGAGCGTACCGGGGTCGGGGACGTCCAGGAGCACGTCGACGGTCCCGCTCGCCGGGTCTACCGCGGGCGCCACGCGCGCGACGCTGCCGCCCACCCGCGTTCCGTCGACGGCCTCCAGCACCAGCGCCAGCCCGGGCTCGATGGAGACGGCCACGGCCTCGGGCACTCGGACCAGCGCCCGCAGGGGTCGGAGCACGGTCACGCGGAACAGCGGGTCGCCCTCCTCCACGTACGACCCGAGCCGCACGAACCGGCGCGTGACGACCCCGCCGAAGGGAGCCCGGACGCGCGTTCGCTGGAGCTTCGCGATCGCGTCCTGCAGCGCGGCCTCGGCGGCGCGCAGACCGTAGGTTGCCGCCTCCAGCTCCGCGCGCGTGGTCAGGTCGTCCTCGGCGAGAGCGCGGGTTCTCTCCTCCTGGAGGCGCGCGTACTCCACCGCCGCCTTGGCGGAGGCCACGGCGGCCTCCTCCTCGTCGCTCTCCAGCAGCGCCAGCCGCTGTCCCGTGCCGACGCGGTCGCCGATCTCGGCGCCCACGTTGCGGACGTGTCCGTCCCGGCGCGCGCGGATCTCGGCGTCGCGCTCCGAGTACAGCACCGTGTACAGGCTGCCCGTGGCGTCCTCGGGCGGCCCCATCTCGGGCGACGGGGCCCCTTCGAGGGGCCCAACGTAGCCGGCCTCGGCGTCGACGGACGAGAGCGCCGCGGCCGCGACCACCGCGTCGACCGCATCTTCGTCCGCCTCCACCTGGGTGCCGCACCCGGGCATCCAGAGGGTCGCCAGCAGCACCGCCCAACGGCGTGATTTCATCATAGGGGTAGCCACCACCAGAGTCCCATGCGAGCTCCCCGCCACGGACGGCGGAAGAGCACCACCCATAGCGGGCGGGATTCGGTAAGCACCTTGGCGCGCGCATCCATGCCCGGGCGCAGGAGACCGGCGCGGTTGTCCAGGACGGCGCGCACGGTGAAGGTGCCGGCCTCCGCGAGCGGGTCCACGCGCGGCGCGACCGCGGTGACCGTTCCCTCGTAGGTGACCGAGGGATAGGCCCCGACCCGCAGCCGCACCCTGTCGTCCAGGTCGACCAGGGCTATGTCGGCCTGGTTTATCTCGAGCTCCGCCTCCATCCAGTCGGGGTCCCCGACCCAGGCGACCGGCTCCCCGACGGCGACGCGGACGCCGACGCGCTCGTTCATGCGCGGAGTCAGCACGATCCCCCCGTTGGACGCGCGCACGGTGCTCCACTCTTCCTGGCGCCGCAGCACCGCCAGGGTCTGGCTGGCCTCCGTGGCGCGCACCCTGGCGAGCGACGCGCCGAGCGCGTCGTTCCCGGCCTCGGCGGCCAGGGCCTGGCGACGCGCGACCGCCAGATCGCCCTCGGCGGTCAGGAGGTCCCGCTGCCGGTCCTCGCTGCGCAGGAAGACGATGGGATCGCCGGGGGCCACCGTCTCGCCTTCCTCGGCGACGACCCGGTCGATGACGCCGCCGACCTGCGCGCGCGCGGGCCCCTGGAGCACGGCTCGCACCGTGGCCTCCCGGGCGGCGACCCGCACCGGCAGACGGATCACGGTCAGCGCGATCAGGATGACCGCGGCGATGGCGCCGTACTTGAGGAGCGTCGCGCGCGGCAGCCTGGCGAGCTCGCGGCGCTTGCGCCCGAGCGGTTCGAGGAAGGAGATGAAGGGCACGCCGGCGTAGAGCTGGGCGTTGCGAAGAGCCAGCGTCGCGCTCGCCGCGAGCAACCCGGCTGCCTCCTCGTGCCACTCGGTGAACGCCCGCGGTTCGGCGAACTCGAAGAGGAGGACGCCGAGCCTGCCCTCGGCGTCGCCGATCGCCAGGGACAGCAGGCCCCGCACCTCGTTTCGTTCCAGGTACTCCCCGAAGCGCTCGCGCAACCGCGTGGCCGACGCTTCGGCCGGGTCGGCGACGTCGGGTACGCGGAGGTCCTCGCCCCGCTCGCCGACCCATTCGAGGAAGGTCTCGAGCTCCTTGACGGCGACTGCCCTCCGGTCCACGGTCGGCTCGCCCGAGATCGCCGCGACCTGCAACCGCTCGCCGCTCCACACGCCGAGCACGCAGCGCTCGTAGGGGATCGCCTCGCCGCCGAGGTTCACGATCGACAGGCGGATCCGGTCCAGGTCGAAGGTTCCGGCTACCTGGTGGCTGAAGTCCAGCAGGGCGTGCAGGTCGCGCGCGCGCCTCTCGGCCTCGAGCATGCGGGCGTTGCGGAGCGCCGCCGCCGCGTCGTCCCCGAGCGCGGTGAGGAACGCGAGGTGCCGGTCCTCGAACAGGTCACCGTCGCCGCGGCGGTTGGCCACGGTGAGCCCCCCGACCAGTTCGCCGCGGACCTCCAGCGGGACCGCCATGGCCGACCCCGTGGCGAAGCCGGTGGCGTCGTCGAGCTGCGGCAGGTAGCGGGGATCCTCCGAGGCGTCGGTGACCAGCACGGGGCGTCGGTTCAGCGCCGCGTCGCCGACGAGGCCCGCACCGAGTGGGAGCTCGATGCCCACCAGCGCCGGGCCGATCTCGCCCGCCGACATGAGGCAGCGGAGGGTCTCGCCGTCCAGCGCCCAGATCGACCCCATCTCCGCCCCGAGCAACTCCAGCACGGGGGCCAGGATGCGCGGCAGCAGATCTTCGAGGTCGAGCGTGGCGTTGAACTCCTGCGACAGGCCGATGAGCGTGCGCAGGTGTGCCTCGTCCAGGCCCGCGAGCGGGTCGGCGGCGACTCGAGTTCGTGCGTCGGAGGAGGAGGACATGAACGTCACCTCCCTATCAAACCGCTATTCCGGCAGCACTTCCCCCACCCCAGTTGGCCTCCCGTCCACCCAGAGTGGCGGAGCCGGGACGAACCGGCGCGTGGCGCCGGCGGTGTGACGCGAATCGAGGTCGGTCGGCGGGAACCGATCGAACAAGGCGTTCAATATTCCGCGGGAGGGCCCTCGCGCACAAGCGAGGCGCGCTCCAGCGCCGCCTTCGCGTCCAACACGTCCTGGTGCATGGCGGCGACCAGATCGTCGACCGAATCGAAGTCGCGTACCCCGCGCACGCGGTCGATGAGCTCCAGGCGCAGGCGCCGGCCGTAGAGGTCGCCGCTGAAGCCTAGCAGGTGCACTTCCACGCTCGTGCGCGCGTCGTCGAACACGGGGCGGGGGCCCACGTGCAGGACTCCGTCGTGCGGGCCTCCGTCCCACACGCGGACCGCGTAGATGCCCGCGGCCGGCAGGAGCTTGCCGGCGTCTATCCCCATGTTCGCGGTGGGGACGCCCAGCTCGCGTCCCCTGCCCTCCCCGCGCACCACCTCCCCGGTCAGCCAGTACGGCCGACCCAGTAGCGTTTGGGCGGCGCGCACCTCGCCCGCGGCGAGCGCCTCGCGGATGCGCGAGGAGGAGACGCGGCCGCCGGACGCGCGCACGGGCTCCACCACGGTCACGTCGAAGCCCAACTCGGCGCCCAGCTCGCGCAGCATCGCGGCGTCGCCCACGCGGTCGCGGCCCAGCGCGTGGTCGTGGCCGATGATCAGGTGGCGCGTGTCCAGCCGATCGACCAGCACGTGGCTCACGAACTCGCGCGCGGTGAGATCGGCGACGGCGCGGCTGAACGGCACGAACACGACGCGGTCGGCGCCCAGCGAGGCGATCGCCTCGAGCTTCTCCTCGCGCGTGGTCAGCAGCGCGGGTGCGCGCTCGGGCCGCAGCACGGCGGCGGGGTGGGTCGCAAAGGTCACGACCACCGCCGGCAGCCGGCGGCGCCTGGCCTCCTCCACGGTCGCGGCGATGAGCGCGCGGTGCCCGACGTGGATGCCGTCGAAGGCGCCCACGGTGACGACCGCGCCCCCCTCAGACCGCACGCAGCACCTTGCGCGGGCGCGCCAGCCCGGCCTCCACCTCGGCGACGGCAAGCAGCTCGCCCCGCCGAGCGAGCGCTACCAGCGGCGCCTCGTCGGCTGCCACCGCCACAACGCGGCCGTACGCGATGTCGTGCGCGGCGTCCTCGTCCAGCTCCACGCGCGGCAGGTGCGCGAGCGCGTCCAGCGGGGTCATCAGGGCGCCGCGCGCGCGCTCCGCGTCGGCCAGCTCGTCCACCGTCGGCGCTCCCTCGACCGTGTGCGGGCCGATCGCCGTACGCCGCAGCGCGGTGAGGTGCGCCCCCACCCCCAACGCCTCGCCCACGTCGCGCGCCACGGCGCGCACGTAGGTGCCGCTCGAGCAGGTCAGCGTGAAGTCCACGTCGGGCAGCCTCACGTCGTCGACGGAAAGCGCGTGGATGGTGACCCGGACCGGAGCCGCCTCCACCTCCTCGCCGCGCCGCGCCTTCTCGTACAGGCGTTCGCCGCCCACCTTCTTGGCGCTGAACGCCGGCGGCCGCTGCTCGCGCTCGCCCACGTGCGCTTCGAAAGCCTCGCGCACGGCCCCGGGATCCAGCGAGCGCCACTCCTCGGAGGTGCCGGTGACCTTGCCGTCCACGTCCAGCGTGTCGGTCGCGGTGCCCAGACGGGCGGTCGCGCGGTAGGTCTTGGGCAACCCGGTAATGTACTCGGCGAGCCGCGTGGCCGGACCCACGCACAGGAGCAGGAGGCCGGAGGCGAAGGGGTCGAGCGTGCCCGTGTGGCCGATCCGCCGCTCGCCCAGCGCAACGCGCGCCGCGTCCACCACGTCGTGGGAGGTGGGCCCGGCCGGCTTGTCCACGGGCAGGACGCCCACGAGCCCGGAGCTGGGCCCCCGCCGGCTACGCCCCAAGCGGCGAGTCGGCGTCGGGGTCGCCCGGTCCGGCCGGGGAAGAGCCGGCGCCCTCGTCGACGTCGTCCTCGGCCTCCCAGCCGCGCGCGGGCTCCACCTCGGCCAAGAGCCGCTCGATGCGCGACCCCTGGGCGATGGAGTTGTCGACGAAGAAGCGCAGGCTGGGGGTGCGCCGCAGCTCCAGCCGGTCAGCCAACTGCGAGCGGATGAACGGCGCCGCCGCGGCCAGGCCCTCCAGCGAACCGGCGACGTCCTCGTCGCTCGCCATGAGCAGCACGAAAACGCGCGCGGTCATCAGGTCGGGCGCGACCTCCACGCCGGTCACGGTGATGGGCCCCACGCGTGGGTCGGCCACCTCGTAGCGCACGATCTCGGCGATCTCGCGCTTGATCTGCTCGTTCAGGCGGGTCAGGCGGCGGCTCATGGTGCTGCGTCTGGTCCTGGGTTCGGGCGCCCCGGGCGCGTCAGTAGAGCGTGCGGCGCGTATCCAGGATGCGCGCGCGTCCGTCGTTCGCCACGAAGCGGTCGATGGCGTCGAGCATGCTGTCGGCGTGTCCGCGGTCGTTCGACACCACGCACGCGGACAGTTGCGCGCGCTGCCACACGTCCTGGTGGGCGGTCTCCGCGACGCCCGCGTTGAAGCGGTTGCGCATGCGCTCGGTCAGGCTCTTCACCACGCGCCGCTTGTCCTTGAGAGAACGGGCGCCGACGACCTCCAGCTCCCAAACGAGCACGCCCACGACCATCAGGCCGCGGGCGCGTGGGCCGGGCCGCGACCCCGGGTCGCACGGGCCGTGGCCATGGTCGTCCGGGCGGCCGGCCTAGGCGCGGCTGGCCTCTGCCGCCGCGGCCGAGTCCTCCAGCGTCCGCACGATCTGCTCGATGCGGAACGCCTCGATCGTATCGCCGACCTTGATGTCGTTGTAGCCCTCGATGCTCATGCCGCACTCGAAGCCCTCGCGCACCTCGCGCGCGTCGTCCTTGAAGCGCCTGAGCGAGCCGAGCTCGCCTTCGTAGATCGCGACCGACTCCCTGATGAGGCGCACGCGGGCGCTGCGCTCGATCACGCCGTCGGTCACGTAGCTGCCGGCGACGGTGCCGAAGCGCGGCACCTTGAAGAGCTGGCGGACCTCGGCGGAGCCCAGGATGACCTCCTTCTCGTCCGGCGCGAGCATGCCCTCCAGCGCGGAGCGAACGTCGCCCACCGCCTCGTAGATGATGTCGTAGAGGCGGATGTCCACGTCCTCGCGCTCGGCCACCGAGCGCGCGCCCGAATCGGGGCGCACGTGGAAGCCGATCACGATCGCGCCCGACGTGGACGCGAGCAGCACGTCGGATTCGGAGATACCGCCCACGCCGCGGTGGATCACGTCGACCTGGACCTCGTCGGTCGAGAGCTGCTCCAGAGAATCGGACAGCGCCTGCACGGAGCCGTGCACGTCGCCCTTGATGACGACGTTGAGCTGCGCGGTCTGGCCCTGGGCGAGCATACGGCCGATGTCGGTGAGCTTCACGCCGCTCTTCACGCGCAGCTTCTTCTCGCGCTCCAGGCGGCTGCGTCGCTGCGCGATGTCGGCGGCCTCGGTGGCGTCCATCACCATGAACGCGTCGCCCGATTCCGGCACGCCGGGCAGCCCCAGCACCTGCACCGGGATCGCCGGCCCGGCCTCCTCGACGGGGTTGCCGCGCTCGTCCAGCAGCGCGCGCACGCGGCCGTCCAGGGTGCCGCACACGAACGAGTCGCCCACGCGCAGGGTGCCGTTGGTGACCAGCACGGTGGCCACGGCGCCCTTGCCCACGTCGAGCTGCGACTCGATCACGACGCCCCGGGCCTCGCGGTCGGGGTTGGCCTTGAGCTCCAGCAGCTCCGCCTGCAGCAGCACCTTCTCCAGCAGCGCGTCCACGCCCTCGCCCTTGAGCGCGCTGACTTCGGCGTCCAACACCTCGCCGCCGAACGACTCCACGACGACCTCGTGCTCCAGGAGCTGCTGGCGCACGCGGTTCGCGTCGGCGGTGGGCAGGTCGACCTTGTTGATGGCGACGATGAGCGGCACGCCGGCGTTCTTGGCGTGGCTGATCGCCTCTATGGTTTGCGGCATCACGGAGTCGTCCGCCGCCACCACCAGGATCACCACGTCGGTGACCTCGGCGCCGCGCGCGCGCATTGCGGTGAACGCGGCGTGGCCGGGGGTGTCGAGGAAGGTGATGGCGCGCTCGTCGCCTACCTGCACCGCGTAGGCGCCGATGTGCTGGGTGATACCGCCGGCCTCGCCCGCGACCACGTTGGCCTTGCGGATGTAGTCCAGCAGGCGGGTCTTGCCGTGGTCGACGTGGCCCATGACGGTGACCACCGGGGGCCGCGGCTTCAGATCCTCCTCGGCGTCCGGCTCTTCTTCGAGCTGCGCGAGGTCGGCGCCGTAGGCGTCCTCCTGTACGGCGCGGTAGCCGAACTCCTCCAGCAGCAGCTCGATCTGGTCGAAGTCCAGCCGCTGGTTGATGGTGACCATCAGGCCGAGGTTGCGGAACGCGCTGCCCACGATGTTGGTCGGCGACTCGTCGATCAGCTCCGACAGCTCGGCGATGGTGAGGAACTCGTTGACCTTGATGGTCTTGGCCTCGACCTCGAGGGCGATCTCCTCCTGCAGCTCTCGCTCGGCGCGCTCGTCGGCGGTCTCGCGCTGGCCGCGCCGGCGGCGCTTGCCCTTGCCGCCCTTCAGCTCGGCCATGACGCGCTGCACGTTGGACTGCACGGCGCCCTGGTCCACCCGGTCGCGCTTCTTCTTCTTGCCCCGCTTGCGCTTGCCGTCGGCGGTGTAGCCCTCGGCCTGGATGCGCACCGTGCCGCCGGGGCCTGCGCTCG
>JBDLIA010000045.1 GCA_039715185.1 Gemmatimonadota bacterium | reverse complement strand
TCGGCGGCCTCGGCGGCGGGCTCTTCGGCCTCGGCCTCCGCGGCGATCTCCGCGGGCTCCTCTGCGGCCTCTTCAGCGGCTTCGGCCTCGACCTCCTCGACCTCGGCCTCGATCTCCTCGACGACCTCTTCCTCGGCCTCCGCCTCCTCGACCTCGACCTCTCCCTCGGCGGCGATCTCTTCGCGAGCCACGTCCTCGCCGGCCTCGGCCTCCGCGGCGATCTCTTCGGCGCCCTCTTCGGCTTCCGGCTCCGGCTCGGGCTTGGGCGGCAGGTCCTCCTTGCGGCGGCGGCGGCGGCGGCGGGAGGGCGTCTGCACGTCGTCCAGCACGTGCTCGATCGCTGCCGAGCTGTCGGTCGTGCCCGAGCGGCGCTCGCGCTCCAGGCGCGCGCGCAGCTTCGCAACCGCGACGTCGTCTACCGTCGACGCCTCGCTGCGGGCGTGCACGCCCAGCTCGCGGAACAGCTGTAGGAGCTGCTCCGGTTCGACCTTGAACTCCCTTGCTACTTCGTAAACCCGCATAATCCCTTCGTTACAGCTCGTCGCTACGAGGCACTTCCGGTTCCTCCCCCTGCGGCTCGCCGATCCCGGCAAGCTGCCCGATCCTGCGCGCCAGCGCGGCGTCGGTGATTCCCACCGCGCTCAACGGCGCTTTGCCGACCGCGACCCCCAGCCGGGCCCTGTCCGCCACCGTGGCGAACGGCAGACCCGCCGCGCGGAGCAGCGGCTCCAGCTTGTCCCGGCTGTTGCGGGAGGCATCCGAGGCGAGCAAAACCAGGCGGACGCGTCCTGCTCGCGCCGCCTCTCGAACGCGGCTCGTGCCGGGAATCACCGCCCCGGCCCGCTCCGCCAACCCCAACATCCGGAGCGCCGCGTCAGGCGTCGTCGCCGTCCGCTCGCTCCCCGTCATCCTCGGCGTCGGAGGCCTCGACCTCCTCCTCCTCGTCCGAGGCTTCTTCCTCGTCCGAACCTTCGTCGCCGTCGGACTCCCCGGCTTCCTCGGACTCCCCGGCTTCCTCGGACTCCCCGGCTTCCTCGGACTCCCCGGCTTCCTCGGGTTCCTCGGGTTCCTCGGTGGCGTCGGACTCCTCGTCACCGCCGACCTCTTCCGCGTCGCCCGCGTCCGCGGCCGGCGCGTCCAGTCCCAGCAGCTCGGCAACCTCCTCCAGCTCGTCGCTGGTGGGCGACTCCGCCGCGGGCGGTGCGGCCGCCGCGGTCTCCTCCACGGTCAACTCGTTGATCAGCGCGGACACCGCATCCGCGCCGGCCTCATCGATCCCTTCCACGGCCAGCAAATCGCGCCGCTCCAGGTCGATGATGTCCAGGAATGCAGTATACCCGGCGCCTTCCAGGGCGGCCAACGTTTCCGGCGCCAGCGCCAGCTCGTTGAGCGGGAAGTTGGCGATCTCGTACTCGCCTCCGCCGCCGCCGAAAAGCGCGTCCTCGGCGCCCTTCTCCAGCCACTCCCGGCTGCCGTACAGGTCGAGCTGCCAGCCGATGAGCTGGCTGGCGAGCCGGACGTTCTGGCCGTTGCGGCCGATGGCCAGCGAGAGCTGGTCCTCGTCCACGATGGCGGTGATGACGCCGCGCGCCGGGTCGCTGAGCACCTTGGCCACCTGGGCGGGCGCCAGCGCCCGCCGCGCGTAGACCTCGGGGTCCGGGTGCCAGGGGACGATGTCGATGCGCTCGCCACCCAGCTCCCCCACGACCGCCTGCACGCGCGAGCCCTTCAGCCCCACGCACGCGCCCACCGGATCGATGGAGTCGTCGCGCGACGCCACGGCCACCTTGGTGCGGCCGCCCACCTCGCGGGCGATGCCCTTGATCTCGACCAGGTTCTGGGCGATCTCGGGGACTTCAAGCTTGAACAGCGCCGCCACGAACAGCGGGTCCGCGCGCGAGAAGATCAGGCGCGGCCCCTTGGAGGTCTCCTCGACCTTCTTGAGCACGGCGCGGATCGGCTCACCCTGGCGGAAACGCTCGCGCGGGTTCTGCTCCTTCCACGGGATGATGGCGTCGGCCTCGCGCGACCGATTCACCATGATGACCAGCTTGCCACGTTCGACCTGCTGGATCTCCGCGGACAGCAGCTCCCCCACGCGGTGCTCGTACTCGGCGCGGATCTTGTCACGCTCGCCCTCGCGGACGCGCTGGATGATCCTCTGCTTGGCCGCCATCACGGCGTTGCGGCCGAACTGCGAGAACTCCACGGGGATCTCCAGCACGTCTCCGGGCCCGAAGTCCGGGTCGTCCCAGCGCGCCTCTTCCAGCGAGATCTCGCGCGACGGGTCCTCCACCGTCTCGACCACTTCCTTGAGGACGGTGATGTCGATGGAGCCGCCGTCTTCGTCGATGATGATCTCCGCCTCTACGTTCAGGCCGTAGCGGCGCGCGAGGGCGGCCATGATGCCGTCCTTGAGCAGCTCGTGCAGATCCTGCAGCGAGAGCTCTTTCGCCTCTCCGAGTTCGCGGAAGGCTCCGAGAATCTGTGTCGCGTCCATCTTCGCTCTATCGATCGCCCGTTGCCGGGAGTCCAGCAGGCCGCCCCGGCGACCCCCTAGCTCTTCCCGCCCCAGCGAAATACGAGGTTGGCGCGCGTGATGTGTTCGCGCGGCACCTCGACTTCTTCACCGTTGTGCAAGCGCAGCCTCACGGCGGCGCCGTCTTCACTCAGGCCCAGCAGCGTACCCTCCAGCCGCTTGGCCCGTTCGGCCAGCTCGGTTTCCCCTTTCAGGGCAACCTCCGCGCCGGCGAAGCGAGCGAAGTCGCGCTCGCGCACGAGCGGCCGCTCCACTCCCGGCGAAGACACCTCGAGCGTGTAGCGCTCAGGGATGTCGGCGCGCGCCTCGAGCAACGCCTCCAACACGCGGCTCGCGCGAGCGCAATCGCCTACCGTCACGCCCTCGCCCGATCCACCCTCCGACCGGTCCACCCGCAGACGAAGAATCGGCCGCTGGCGCGAACCCGCTTGCTCCAGCTCGACCAGCTCCAATCCCTGCTGCTCCAGACTGTGCTCGATCACCTGCTCGAGACCGTCCGACATGCCGCCGTCCCCGATCCCAGATGCGGAAGGCGCCTTGCGGCGCCCTGTCCCGACCTGGTCGGCCGAACCTTCTACAATAAAAAAGTGGGGGTTCTGCCCCCACTGACCGCGGTGCTACTTGTGGCCGCGCTCGCCGCCAACCTCCGGGAAGAATGTATGCGAAACGGGATTTCGCTGCAAGACGAGACTCAGGCCTCCGAAATGTCCGCCTCCCACGTCACTTCTACCGCTCCTTTGAGGGTCTGCGCGGTGGGACACTTGTCCACGTGGCGGGCCAGCGCGCGGTCCACCACTTCGCGGCTACCCGGCGGAATGCGCAGCCGGTACTTTACGTGAATGCGGGTCAGCACGGGGATGCGCTCCCGCACTTCGTTGTGGCCCTCCAGCGACGCCTGAATGGCGTCCGGATCCAGCACGATCTCGCGCGCCTCCAGCGCGCCGTTGAGGGTCCCGAGCAGTCAGCCGCCGGCGGCGGCGACGACGAAGTCCACCGGTAGCGGCAGATCGGCTCCGCCCAGCCGGTAGTACTCCTTGATGGGACCGTGGACGCCGAAGTCCACCTCGTGCCCGGTCTCCAGACGCGCGCGTCGGTGCAGTCCCTCCACCTTGCGGACCTCCGCGCGGGCCGTGTATAGCGCTTCGCTCATTGCGTCTCCCCGTCGTTCGCGTCGTCGTCCGCGCCGCCCGGCGCGAAGCCTCGACACGCCAGCACCGGCAGGCGCGGGTAACGTGCGAAGGATGGGTCGGCCGCCGCCAGGGTGCACAGGTAGAACCGCGAGCCGCTCCGGCTCTCGACGACGCGAGCGTAGTAGCACACCGCGCACAGGCCCACGTCGGGCGTCCAGGTCGGGGCGGTCACGGCGCGCCTACGGCCGGGCTCAGGCGCGCATCCCCAGGAACGCCACCTGGCGCTCCGGGTCGCCGCCGCGGTGGGAATGGAAGGCCGCCCCCCCGCGCGCTGCGCAGCGCGTGCAGTGCGCGGACACGGTGACGCGTTCCGCAAGCAGGCCCGCCGCCAGCGCGCGCTCGACCAGCGCGGCGCGCAGGTCGATGGGCGTCGGCGCGGCCGGCGCGGGTGCGCCGAGCGCCTCGAAGACCTCGGGGCCCACCTCGTAGCACGAACCGCAGATGGAGGGACCCAGGTGCAGCAGCAGCTCGGTCGGGTCGCTGCCGAGCCGGGCCAGCGCTGACACGCCTCGCTCGAGGATGCCGGCGGCGGCGCCGCGCCAGCCGGCGTGGAGGAGCGCGATCCGCCGGCCGCCGGGGTCGACGACGGACACCGGCACGCAGTCGGCGACCGACACCGTCAGGAGCACCCCGCGCCGCTCGGTGAGGTGGCCGTCGTGCCCCTCCTCCACGAACACGCCGGCGGCGCCCGCTTCGTGGACCAGGATGTCCGCGCGGTGGACCTGGCGGGCGTGGACGGCGCGGCGGCAGCCGGCGGCGCGCCGCAGCTCCGCCCAGCGCGCTTCCGTGTCGGACGCCTGCGCGTCGCCGAAGAAGCCCATGTCGTGGGCGGTGCCGTCCGGCGCACGCGCGGTGGTGCCCTGCGCGAGCCAGGGCAGCGCGCGCGCCCATTCGGGGTGGACGACGCGGGGCGGCTCACCCGGCGCCGGCACCTCGGCCACCGTCCTGACCGCGGGTCCCGGGCGCGGGGCCCCGGGCTGCTGGCGCGCGGCCGACGCGCTCAAGGGCCGTTAGCGGACGGTAACACTAGTCGCCGTCGACGGGGACGTCTTCACCGGCGTCGTCGCCGTCGTCGCCGCTCTGCAGCTTGTCGGCGAGCTTGGCGCGCAGGCGCTCGACCTCCGCGCGCAGCTCGTCGAAGTCCGCGCGCGGCACGAAGTCCAGACGCTCACGGGTTTCGGAGACGAACGACTCGGCCTTCTCCTGCGCCTTCTTCATGGTCGTCTTGATGGTCTCCTTCGCGGCTTCCGGGGTCAGCTCTCCGCGGTCGCGCAGATCCGAGATGGTCTCCTCGAGCGCTTCCTTCATCGCGATCAGGATCCCGATTCCGGAGCGAATGCCGTCCCGCACCGTTTCGCCGGGGCCTCCCTTGCGTGAGCCACCGTTCTCGTCCGCCATGTCCGCCTCCGTGTCCGTTTGAATCGCGGCGTCCAAGGCCGCGCCGATCCCACTCCTCGTACTGACTACGCGCTCGCCCCACCACCGTCTTCGCGGCGAATGACCGCGCCCAGCGACCTCAGCCGCTCGTCGATGCGCTCGTAGCCGCGCTCGATCTGGCCGATGTTGCGAATCTGGCTCTCTCCCTTGGCGGCCAGCGCCGCCAGCAGGAGAGCCATGCCGGCCCTGATGTCGGGGCTCTCGACCGATCCCCCGCGCAGCCGCGAGGGACCCACCACCACCGCCCGGTGCGGGTCGCACAGCACGATGTTGGCCCCCATGCCGATGATCTTGTCCACGAAGAACATGCGCGACTCGAACATCTTCTCGTGGATCAGGATCGTGCCGCGGCACTGCGTCGCGACCACCAGCGCGATGGACGTCAGGTCGGCCGGGAACGCCGGCCACGGCCCGTCGTCGATCTTGGGGATGTGCCCGCCCAGGTCCGTGTGGATCTCCAGCTCCTGATCCGCCGCAACGTGCAGGTCGGAGCCCCGAGCCTCGCACGCGATGCCCAACCGCTCGAAGCCCAGCAGCGTGGAATCCAGGTGCTCCACGGCTGCGTCCTCGATGGTGATCTCGCCCCCGGTCATGGCCGCCAACCCGATGAACGATCCCACCTCGATGTGATCGCTGCCGACCCGATATCGCCCGCCACGCAACTCGTCCACGCCTTCGATCTGGAGGGTGGAGGTACCGGTGCCCTCTATGCGCGCGCCCATGCCCACGAGCATCGCGCACAGATCCTGTACGTGGGGCTCAGCCGCGGCGTTTCGGAGGCGCGTGTGTCCGCCCGCCAGCACGGCCGCCATCAGGGCGTTCTCGGTGGCGGTCACGCTGGGCTCGTCCAGGAATATGTCGGCGCCACGCAGGCGCTCTGCGTGCAGCCGGTAGTCCCGCTCCTGGTCCACCTCGGCGCCCAGCTTGCGCAGCGCCAGGAAGTGGGTGTCCACGCGCCGGCGGCCGATCACGTCTCCGCCCGGAGGCGGCAGCCGCATGGAGCCGTGCCGGGCCAGGATGGGACCGGCGAGCAGGATGGATCCCCTGATGCGCGAAGCGAGCGCTGGATCCATGCGCGCCGGGTCCAGCTCGGTCGCCCGAACCCGCACCACGCCGGCCTCGGCGAAGTCTGCCTCGGCCCCCATCGACCGCAGCAGGCCCAGCAGTGTGCGCACGTCCTCTATCTCCGGAACGTTCTCCAGGTGGACTTCCTCGGCGGTGAGCGCGCACGCGGCGATCATGGGCAACGCCGCGTTCTTGTTGCCGGCCGGCCGCACGCGGCCGCTCAGCGCGTTGCCGCCTTCGACGACGAATCTGGGCATGTGGGTCGTTCGCTCCGGTGTCGCGGATCGAGTGTACTCGCCCGACGCAGGATCGGGGCCCGTCGCTGTCCGCCACCTTGACACATCTCGGCGGCCCGTCTCAACATAGGGCGCGGCCGACCTCGACGGGGCTCGGCGCTCTTTTCATCCGCAGTCCCCCGGGTCGAGGTCGCCCATGCAGCTTCTGGTCGCCGTGATCAACCAGGAGGAAAAACTGGACGAAATCGTGTCCGGCTTCCTCGAGTTGGGCATCACGGGCGCGACCATCGTGAACACCGAGGGCATGGGGCGCGTGCTCACCCACGATATCCCGATCTTCGCGGGCTTGCAGACTCTGATCGCGCGATCCCGCCCCAAGAACCAAACCATCTTCAGCGTGATCGACGATGAGTCCAAGGTGGACGGTGCCATCGCGCTGCTTACCGAAATCTGTGGAGACCTGGACGACCCCGCGACCGGGATCGTATTCACCGTGCCGGTGCTCCGGGTCAAGGGCCTCGCCCCTGAGTTGGGCGAGGACGCCTCCTAGTGGACTGTAGCGGATGATAATTGAGCAGCGAGAGGGGCGAGGCGCTCGATCCGGCGAGGCGGGAGGACGAGCAATAGCAGGGCTATTGCGAGGAGTCCAAACGACCCCGGGCGGGATGCATCGCCCCTCGAATGCCAAGTACTCATCCGTTCCAGTCCACTAACGCCGCGGCGCGCGCCCACCGGCCCTCCCCGTGACTCCCCTCGTCGGCATTCTCGTCCTGCTGCTCCTCGGCCTGGCCGGGGCGCGCCTGTCCCTGTTCATCTGGACGGGCAAGCTGGGGCCTCGCCTGCTGATCGTCACCGGCATGCACATGCTGCTGCTCGGGTTCCTGCTCGGCTCGCACGGGCTGGGCGTGCTGGGGCGGGACCTGCTGCGGCAGCTGGACCCGTTCCTGGCGCTGGGGCTCGGCTGGATCGGGCTGCTCTTCGGGCTCCAGGTCGACCGCAGGCACCTGCGCGAGTTCCCGGGACGCTTCATGGCGCTGGCGCTGGCGCAGGGCGTGGTCGCGTTCCTCCTGTTCCTGGGCCTCGGCCTGGGCGTAGCCGCGCTCCTGGCGAACCGCGGCGTGCTCACCTACGGGCCCGCCGTGCGCACCGCCATCGTGGCCGCCGCCGCCACCGCGTGCATCTCCACGCCGGCCGCCATCGCGCTCCTCAGCGACACCTTCCAGGTGCGCGGGCGCCTGACCCAGTTGCTCTTCTTCATCGCGAGCCTGGACGCGATGGTCGGCATAGCCGCTCTACAGCTCAACTATGCGCTGCACCGACCCGGCCAGGTGGCGCCCACCGGCACCTGGCTGGACGCGGCGTTGGTGCTGGGCTCGGCCACCATTCTGGGCGTGACGCTGGGCGTCCTGTTCCTGCTCCTGAGTCGCCCACGGCCGCACCGCGAGGAGCTGTTCCTGTTCCTGCTGGGGCTCGCGGTCTTCGGCGCGGGCGCGGCGCAGTACCTGGGCCTGTCCCCGCTCTACGTGTGCGGCATCGCGGGCACCGTCATAGCCAACACGTCGCCGCTGCGCAGCCGCGTGTACCGCGTGCTGCAGGAGTGGGAGAAGACGGTGTACGTCATCCTGCTGCTGCTCGCGGGCGCGCTGCTCGAGTTTCCCAGTTGGCTGGTGCTGCCGCTGGCGGCGGGCTACGTGGCGCTCCGCATCGTGGCCAAGGGCGCCGCCGGCTGGCTGTCTGGCGCCGTCGTGCCGCTGCGCATCACGCCGCCCCGCGATCTCGGTCTGGGTCTGGTCCCCCAGGGCGGGATCAGCCTGGCCATGGCGATCAGCATCACGCTGAGCTATCCGGCGCTGCGTCTCGGGTCGGGCACGGTGGGCGGCACCGTGTTCAGCATCGTCGTGCTCGGCGTGCTGGGCAGCGAGATGCTGGGCGCGTTCATGACCCGCGGCGTGCTGCGTCGCGCCGGCGAGCTCAGCCCGCACCGCGAGGCGGCCGTGGTGACGCGCGAGGAAACCGTTGTGCTCGCGGACTTCCCGGCGTCGGCGCGCGCCCGCGAGCCGGACAAGGAAGAGGGGTGAGCGGGGATCGACCTGGGGCGCTGGAGGTACCAGTAGGCGGCGGGCTCGAGCTCCCGCCTGCACGAGCCGGTAGCGGTATCAGGAGCGCGGCCTCCACGGCGGCGCGAGAAGGATATTCCTGGAGGAGTCGGAGATGGACATGCCCGAACGGGACACGAGCGAGTTTCTGGCCGCGCTCGGCGTGGGCGCGGTGCTGGGCGTAGTGGCCGCGTGGCTGCTGCGCCGCGAGCCGCCCACCCGCAAGGAGAAGCTGCTGCGCACGCTGGAGCCCTACCGGAAGAAGGCCGCGCAAACGGCCGAGCGGGCGCGGGCGGGTGCGGAGGCGGCGCTGGACCGCGGCGGCGAAGCGGTGGCGGACGGTCGCGAGACGCTGTCGGACCTGCGCGACGAGGTAACCGAGATCGTGCGCTCGGCGCGCGAGGAGCTCGCCGACGCGTTGAAGGAGCAGGTCCGCGACGCGGAGAAGACCTTCCGCCGCATGCGCCGCTCCTGAGCCCGGGCGCAGTTCGAAACGTTGGAACGACGGCCGTTGGACCCGGCGCCGGCGCGACGTAGACGGGTCGAGGGGCGGACCCGGCGGTCCACGCGTGGGGAGCGCGGTGCGCTGCGCGCGCTGATCCTGGTGGCCGCGGCGGGGACGCTGGCGGTCGCGGGGCTGGCGCTCAGCGCGGGCCCGCTCTACGCGTTCGGCCCGGCCACCCACATCTTCCTCGGCGAGCGGCTGCTGGGCTCGCTGCACCTGCTGCCGGCGCACATCGCCACGCTGCTGGCCGCGCACCCGCGCAGCTTCCTGTACGGCTCGATCGCGGCCGACATTTCGCTGGCCAAGAAGTACGCCCCCGTCGGCAGGCACTGCCACTTCTGGCACGTGGGGCGCGAGATAGTCGAAGAGGCCGCCACCGACGCGCTGAAGGCGGTGGGACTGGGCTACGTCAGCCACCTGGCCGCGGACACGGTCGCGCACAACTTCTTCGTGCCGCGCCAGCTTCTGCTGACGAGCTCCACAAAGGCGCTGGGACACACGTACTGGGAGTCGCGCCTGGACGCCCAACTGGGCGAACCGTACAGCGCCCGAGCGCGCGAGGTCGTCATCGAGTACGACCACTCGGCCGCCGACGCGCTGTTCGACCAGGTCCTCAGCGCGACCATCTTCTCGTTCCAGACCAACCGGAGGATCTTCCGCGGGATGATACGGGCGCAGGACAACGACCGCTGGAGGGCGGTGTTCGACCAGGTGCTCAAGCGGTCGCGCTGGAAGCTGACCGACGAGGAAATGGAGAGCTACCTGGCGCCCGCGTTCGATTCGGTGGTGGACAACCTGCTGCGGGGCGCCGATTCGCGCGCCGCGGACCTGGATCCGGTGGGCCACTTCAACCTGCAGCTCGCCAAGAAGATCCGCCGCATCGCGCTGCGCGAACCCAAGGGCCCGGGGCCGGAGCGGCTGAGGGAGCTCGCGGACGACTTCTTTCCGCTGCCCAGGGAGTCCCTCGGCTACTGGCAGGCCACCGAGGCGGCCTGAGCGGAGTCCCGCGCACGCCTAGCTCTGCGCTTCCTCCCGCAGCATCCGGCTCGCCTGCTTGGGATCCGCCTTGCCCCCCGACAGCCGCATCACGTGGCCCATGAAGAACCCGACCAGCTTGGCCTCGCCGCCGCGCAGGCGCGCCGCCTCTTCGGGGTGCGCCGCAAGCGCCTCGGCGACCCACGACGCGAGCGCCCCTTCGTCGCTCACCTGCGCCAGCCCCTCGGCGGCGACGATGTCGGCCGGCGGCTGGCCGCGCTCCAGCATCAGCGCGAACACCCCGCGCGCGGCGGTGGACGACAGCGTCCCGTCCGCCACGAGGCCGATCAGCTCGGCGAGGTGTTGGGGCGGCGCGGGGAATTCCCCGATCGACCTGCCGGTCTCGTTCGTCCAGGCCAGCACGTCGCCCATCGTCCAGTTGCTGGCGGCCTTGGCGTCCCCGGCCAGCCGCGCCACCGACTCGAAGAAGTCCGCGTGCTCCCGGCTGGCGGTCAGCACCTCGGCGTCGTAGTCGGGCAGACCCAGCTCATCGCGGAACCGACGCGCGCGCGCGTCGGGCATCTCGGGCAGCCGGTCGCGGGCGCCCGAGACGGCGTGCTCGGACAGCGTCAGCGGCGGCAGGTCGGGCTCGGGGAAGTAGCGGTAGTCGTGCGACTCCTCCTTGCCGCGCATGGGCCGCGCCTCACCCTTGTTGGCGTCCCATAGGCGCGTTTCGTGGACCACCCGCCCGCCCTCGGCGAGCAGCGCCGCCTGGCGGCCGGCCTCGAAGCGGAGCGCGTGCTCCACGTGCGCGAACGAGTTGAGGTTCTTGACCTCGGTGCGCGTGCCCAGCGTCTCGGAGCCCGCTGGCCGCACCGACACGTTCGCGTCCACGCGCAGGCTGCCCTTCTCCATGTCGCAGTCGCTCACGTCCAGATACTGCAGCGCCTGCTTGAGCCGCGTCAGATAGGTGCGCGCCTCCTCGGGGGAGCGCAGGTCCGGCTCGCTCACGATCTCGATCAGCGGCACGCCGGCGCGGTTGAGGTCCACCGCCGTGCGTCCGTCCAGCCGGTCGTGCAGAGACTTGCCGGCGTCCTCCTCCATGTGGATGCGGCGGATGCGCACGCTGTGTCCGCCGTCGCTCAGCTCCAGGCGCCCGCCGGTCGCGAGCGGGCGATCGAACTGGGTGATCTGATAGCCCTTGGGCAGGTCGGGATAGAAGTAGTTCTTGCGCGCGAACACGCTCGTCTGGTGCACCGTGCACGCCAGGCCCACCGCGGCGCGCACCGCCAACTCAACCGCCTCCTGGTTCACGGTGGGCAGCGCTCCGGGCATGCCCAGGCAAACCGGGCACACGCGCGTGTTCGGTTCGGCTCCGAATTCGTAGCGGTCGCCGCAGAACATCTTGGCGGTGGTGGCGAGCTGCACGTGCACCTCCAGGCCGATCACCGGCTCGAAGCCGTGCATGCCGTCGCTCTCCGCGGCGCTCACGCTGCCTCCCCAAGCGCCCGCTCCAGCGCCGCCGCCACGCGGAACACCGTGGCTTCGTCGAAGTGGTCGGCCAGGATCTGCCCGCCCACGGGCAGCCCATCGGCCAGACCCACGGGCACCGAGGCCCCGGGGATCCCGGCCAGGTTGGCTGTGACCGTGAACACGTCGGCCAGGTACATCTGGTAGGGATCGTCGGTCCGCTCGCCCAGCGCGAACGCGGTGGAGGGCGATGTGGGCGTGAAGATCGCGTGCACGCCGTCGGCGAACACGGCGCGGAAATCGGCGGCGATGCGCTCGCGCATCTGCTGCGCGCGCCCGTAGTAGCGGTCGTAGTAGCCGGCCGACAGGACGTACGTGCCGAGCATGATGCGCCGCTTCACCTCCGCGCCGAATCCGCGCGCGCGGGTCTCCTCGTACATGCCCACCAGGCCGGCCTCGGCATCCCAGCGCGGGCCGTAGCGGACGCCGTCGTAGCGCGCCAGGTTGCTGGACGCCTCGGCGGGGGCGATGAGGTAGTAGGTGGGCACCGCCAGCGGGGTGTGCGGCAGCGACACGTCGCGCAGCTCGGCGCCGTCCGCCGCGAGCGCGGCCAGCGCCGCTTCGCAGCGCTCGCGCACGCCCGCCTCGAGGCCCTCGCCGAAGCACTCGGCGGGCACCCCGATGACGACCCCCTCGAGGCCCCGCTCGGCGCCGGCGCGCGCGGCCCCGACCAGGTCCGGCACGGGCTCGTCGGCGGACGTGGCGTCCAGCGGATCCAGCCCGGCGATGGCCTGCAGGACCGCGGCGGCGTCGGCGACGTTCGCGGCGAGCGGTCCGATCTGGTCCAGGCTGGACGCGAACGCGACCAGGCCGTAGCGGCTGACCCTCCCGTAGGTGGGCTTCACGCCCACCACCCCCGACAGCGACCCGGGCTGGCGCACCGAGCCGCCGGTGTCCGAGCCGAGCGCCGCAGGCACCACGCCGGCGGCCACCGCCGCGGCCGAGCCGCCGGAGGATCCGCCCGGGACGCGCGTAGCGTCGTGCGGGTTGCGCGCGGGGCCGTACGCCGAGTTCTCGTTGGACGACCCCATGGCGAACTCGTCCATGTTGGTCTTGCCGACGATCACCGCGCCCGCCGCGCGCAGCCGGCGCACGACGGTGGCCTCGTAGGGGGGCACGAACCCCTCCAGGATGCGCGACCCGCACGTGGTGGGCAGGTCGGCGGTGGCGAGGTTGTCCTTGAGCGCCACCGGGATCCCCGCGAGCGGCCCGGCTTCGGCGCCCGCCCGGTCCGCCGCGTCGGCGGCGGCGAGCGCGCGCTCGGGGTCCCGCGCCAGGAAGATGTTCAGGTCGGCGTCGGCGGCCGCGAGCCTCTTCAGAGCGCGCTCGGCGAGCGAGCGGGCGGACTCCTCCGCGCCGCGAACCGCGCGCGCCAGCTCGGGGATCGAGCGCGCGTCGAAGTCGGCTGGGCCGGTCACGGCGACGGTTCGTCGTCCATGGCCTCCAGCCGAGGCACGGCAAAGAGCCCGTCGGGGAAGGCGGGCGCGAACGCGGACAGGGGGGCGAGCAGCGGGTCCGCCTCCGCCACCCCTTCCCGCAGGCGCAGCGCGGCGGCGCCGGGGCGGGGCCGCTCGTCGTCCGGGACGGCGCCCTCCTCGGCCGCTTCCGCTATCTCTTGCGCGTGGCCCAGGATGTCGTTGAGCTGGCGGGTGAACAGCTCCACCTCCTCGGCCTCCAGACGCAGCCGAGCCAGGTGCGCTATGTGCAGCACCTGCTCGCGGCCGATGCCCCCGTCGCCGGACGGCTCGCTCATCACAGCTCCTTCTGCAGGTTGGCGTAGCGCACTATCACCTTCTTGCGCCCCACGCCGTCGAAATCGATGGTCGCCTTCAGGTTCTCCCCCAGCCCCGACAGCTCGCGGATCACGCCGCTGCCGAACCTCGGGTGGCGGACCCGCTCGCCCTTCAGGAACCGGGGCGCCGCCTGCGCGACGCTGTAGTCGATCACAAGGCCCTCGCCGGGCTGGGCGCGCCCGAACGGCGCCTCCTCGTCGTCCCGCGAGCGGCGCGTCCGTGGACGCCAGCCGCCCCCACCGTAGGAGCGCAGCGCGCGCTGGTGCCGCTCCAGCGCCGGCGTCGCGCCCACCTCCACGGGCCCGGCCTCCAGCGCCTGCAGGAAGCTCGAGGGGATGCAGCGCAGTACCTCGCCGGCGCGCCTCCGCGAGCGCGCGTGGGTCAGGAACAGCTTCCGCTCGGCGCGGGTGATGCCGACGTAGAACAGGCGCCGCTCCTCTTCGAGCGAAGCCGGATCGTCGAAGGAGCTGGACAGCGGGAACAGGCCGTCCTCCAGCCCGGCCACGAAGACCACCGGGAACTCCAGGCCCTTGGCGTTGTGCAGCGTCATCAGGCTGACGGCGTCGGCGTCCGGGTCGTGCCGATCCAGGTCGGTCACCAGCGACACGCGCTGCAGGAAGCGATCGAGCGCGGTGCTGGCCGCGGCGGCGTCCTCGGGCTCCTCGTCCGCGGGGCCGGCGCGCAGGTCGAAGTCGTGGGCGGTCGCCACCAGCTCGCGCACGTTGTCCACACGGTCGTCGCCCTCGGGGCCCTCGCGCCGCAGCGCTTCGGTGAAGCGGATCTCCGCGAGCAGCGTCTCCAGCAGCTCGCCCACGCCCACGTGGCGGGCCAGCCCGCGGAAGCGCTCGATCACCGCCGCGAACGCGGTCAGCGAGCGCGCCGCGGCGCCGCCCAGGGTGTCGATCGCGTGCGCGTCGGCGGCTGCATCCACGGCGGCGATGCCCCGGTCGGCGGCGGCCTGCAGGACGCGCGCCCGGCTCACGTCGCCTATGCCGCGGCGCGGCACGTTGACTATGCGGTCGAACGCGGCGGTGTCCCGCGGATTGGAGATCAGCCGCAGGTAGGCCAGCAGGTCCTGGATCTCGCGACGTTCGTAGAAGCGCGTGCCGCCGATCACCTGATAGGGCAGGTCGCGGCGCAGCAACTCCTCCTCGAGCGCGCGCGACTGGGCGTTGGTGCGATAGAGCATGACGAAGTCGCGCAGCGACCCGGTCCCTTCACGGAGCCGCGCCTCGATCTGCTCGCCTATCCAGGCCGCCTCGTCGCGCTCGTCCAGCGCCTCGACGCGGGTGATGCGCTCGCCCTCGGCTTCCTCGGTGCGGAGCGTCTTGCCCTTGCGGCGCAGGTTCTGGCTGATGACCAGGTTGGCCGCGTCCAGGATGTTCGCCGTCGACCGATAGTTGCGCTCCAGGCGCACCACGTGGGCGTCCGGGAAGTCGGCCTCGAAGTCCAGGATGTTGGAGATGTCGGCGCCGCGCCAAGCGTAGATCGACTGGTCGTCGTCTCCCACCACCATGAGGTTGGCGCGTGCGACGTCGCGGGCCCGCCCCGGAGCCGCGCCCGCAGGCTGCTCCGCTCCCGCCAGCAGACGCAGGAATCTGTACTGGGCGTGATTGGTGTCCTGGTACTCGTCCACCAGCAGGAACGCGAACCTGCCCCGGTAACGCTCGAGGATGTCCGGCCGGTCGTGGAAGAGCTCCACCGGCTTGACCAACAGGTCGTCGAAGTCGAAGGCGTTGTGGGTGCGCAGGCGCTTCTGATAGGCCGGGTAGATCTCCGCCACCTTGCGCGAGAACGGGTCGATGGCCTCGGCGGCGAACTCGTCCGGCCCGATCAGCCGGTTCTTGGCCCCCGAGATGGTGCCCTGGACCGCCTTCGGGTGCCAGCGCTTGGTGGAGATCTCCAGCGACTCCATGGAGCGCTTGATCTCGCGCAGCGTCTGGTCCGCGTCGTAGATCGAGTACGCGGGAGACCAGCCCAGCGCGGCGGCGTGGCGGCGCAGCAGGCGCGCGCCGATCGAGTGGAACGTGCCCAGCCACATCCCGGCGGGCTCGCGCCCCAGCCCTCGGCGCACGCGCGTGCGCATCTCGCCCGCCGCCTTGTTGGTGAAGGTCACCGCGAGGACCGCCGCCGGATCCACGCCGTGCTCCTCGACCAGATGGACGACCCGGGTCGTGAGCACGCGCGTCTTGCCGGAGCCCGCGCCGGCGAGGACGAGGATGGGACCCTCGAAGTACTCGACGGCTTCGCGCTGCTCGGGATTGAGCCCGGACAGGTAGTCGGTGTCGGCCTTGGACCGGAGCGAGGGCACCGCGGGCGTCGCGCTAACCGATCCGCTCGAAGCCGGTGTAGCGGCGCAGCGGCTCGGGCACCACCACCCCACCGTCGGCGTCCTGCCACGTCTCCAACACGGCGACGAATACCCGCGCCAGTCCCAGCGCCGAGCCGTTCAGCGTGTGCGCGAACTCGGGCGCAGCGCCCTTTTCCCGCCGGAATCGCACGCCGGCCCGGCGAGCCTGGTAGTCGCGGTAGATCGAGCAGCTCGACACCTCGAGCCACTGCTCCACGCCCGGCGCCCATACCTCCAGGTCGTAGGTACGCGCGTTGGCGAACCCCAGGTCGCCGCCCGACAGCAGCAGCACGCGGTACTTCAGGCCCAGCCGCCGCAGGCCCTCCTCGGCGTGCGCGGTCATCTCCTCGAGCGCCGCGGAGCTGTCCTCGGGCCGCTCGAAGCGCATCAGCTCCACCTTGTCGAACTGGTGCAGCCTCAGCAGGCCGCGGGTGTCCTTGCCGTGCGCCCCGGCCTCGCGCCGGAAGCACGGCGTGTACGCGGCGTAGCGGATGGGCAGCTCGTCGCCGGCCAGGATCTCGCCGGCGTGCAGGTTGGTGAGCGGCACCTCCGCGGTGGGCACCAGGAAGTAGCCGTCCAGGGGCACCTCGTACATCTCTTCCGCGTACTTGGGCAGGTGCCCGGTGCCGGTGGCGGCCTCGTGGTTGATCAGCAGCGGCGGCTGCACTTCCGTGTAGCCGTGCGTGTCCACGTGCAGGTCCAGGAGCCAGTTGATCAGCGCCCGCTCCAGACGCGCGCCCGCGCCGACGTAGGCGGGGAAGCCGCTGCCCGCCACCTTGGCCCCGCGCGCGAAGTCCAGGATCCCCAGCCGCTCCGCAAGGTCCCAGTGCGCCTGCGGCTCGGCGGGCAGACCGGCCGGCAGCTCGCCGTGCTCGCGCACCACCTGGTTCGCTTCCTCGCCACCCGCCGGCACCTCCGGGTCCGGCACGTTGGGGATCTCCAGCAGCAGCCCGCGGACCTGTTCCTCGACCTCGCCCAGCCGTCCCTCGCGCGCGGAAATCTCTTCGCCCACCCGGCGCATCTCGCTGATTAGCGACGCCGCCTCTTCGGCGCGGTCCTGGCGCTTCAGCTCGGCGACCTCCGGGGACCTGGCGTTGCGGTGTGCGCGCAGCTCGTCGACCTCGCCGATGAGCCCGCGGCGCTCCTCGTCCAGCTCGACCAGGCGACGGACGAGGGCCCCCCATTCGTCCTTCCCGCGGACGGCGAGTCTCGCCACGACGCCGTCCGGGTCGTCGCGGATCGTCTTCAGGTCCAGCACGCCTCTCCCCCTCCCCTCAGCGCTCGTCCGGTGGCACGAGCGCGCGATCTCCGCAGAACGGATTGCGCGTGAACCGGAGCCGGGCCATGCCGCGCACGGGATCGCTTTCCACCAACTCCATCTTGGCGAAGCGTTCGCAGCTCGCTATGCGGGGATCGGTCCGGCTGCGCACCACGAACACCGTCCCGCCCACGAGCGGGACCGGATCGACCCTCTCGTAGCGCGCGGTGTCGCTCGGGGCCTCCAACAGGCCCTCGAACGTCTCGTCGTCCACGCGCGCTATCCCGGTCGATACCTCGAACCCCTTGACCGCGCCGGGCACCAGCAGGTCGAAGCCGCCGCCGGGCGCGTCGGCCAGGGCGATGTCCCACTGGTCGCCCGCGTTCAGCGCCTCCAGCGGACGAAGCTGCAGGGAGACGAAGTCGTAGGCGCCCGGCAGCCCCTGAAGCTCCGGCCGCTCGATGGCGAACAGCGCGATGGTGTCTATGGACGAGTCCCAGTCGCGTGGTCCCAGGCTGTCTCCACAGCCCGCTACCACGACCGAGCCCACCACGAGGCCGGCCCAGGCGCCGCCAAAAGTCTTCCGAATCGGGATCATGACTGCCCTGATGCGCCGCGCCGCGCTCGGTCCCAGGCGGGTCCCTCGCACGGCGTGATGCGGGAAAAATGGGAGGCGCGAAGATGCCACTCGGCCATTGGGGGTGTCAAGGCCGAAACGCCCTGCCCTGCTTGACTTTGTCCCCGTTCTCCGTCTACCGTACCCGGCGCTTCGGGCTGGTGTTTCAGGCCCCGTCGACGACCCTCTCACTCCGGCCATGATGCGCACAGCCTCGGGCCATGACCACCGGGTCCTCGTGGTGGATGATGAGCCTCATATCGGGCGTATCATCCAGCTCCAGCTCGAAACCGGGCCGTACGAAGTGGACCTGGTATCCGACGGCAACACGGCGCTCGAACTCATCCAGTCCACCGAACCGCTCGACCTGGTGTTGCTCGACATCATGCTCCCCGGCGTGAGCGGGCTCGATCTGCTGGAGCGGCTCCGTGCGCTTCCGCACCGGCGCGACACGCCGGTCATCATGCTGACCGCCAAGGGACAGACCACCGACAGGGAGCGTGCCGGCAGGCTGGGCGCGACCGATTTCCTCACCAAGCCGTTCAGCCCGCGCAAGCTCCTTGCCCGCATCGACGAACTCCTCGGCGACTGAGCTCGACCTCCGCGTCGTCATCCTGGCGGGTGGAGTGGGGGCGCGCTTCTGGCCCGCGTCCACGCCGGCCCGACCCAAGCAGCTCCTGCCGCTGGGGAGCGAGCGTCCGCTCATCGTGGACACCCGCGAGCGCCTGCGCGGACTCGTCGACCCCGAACGCATCCGCCTGCTCGCCGGCCCGGAATTGGGCGCGCGCCTGCTCGAGGCGCTGCCGGATCTGACGCCCGCCAATCTGCTGGCCGAACCGCGCGCCCGGGGGACCGGCCCGGTCCTCGCCTGGGCGTCGCACGAGCTCGCCAGGCGCGACCCCGAGGCGGTCATGGTGTCGCTGCACGCCGACCACGTGATCGCGCCCGACGACGTGTTCCGGGCCCAGCTCGTGCGCGTGGCCGAGCTGGCCAGCGCGCACCGGCGACTCTTCACCGTCGGCGTGACGCCCGATCGTCCCGAGACGGGCTACGGCTACATCCGGCGGGGCGCGCCGCTGGAGGGTGAGCCCGACGCGGCCCTGGTGGACGCCTTCGTGGAGAAGCCTGACCGCGCCACCGCGGAGCGCTATCTGGCCGACGGCTCCTACCTCTGGAACACCGGGATCTTCGTCTGGCCGGTGGGGCTCTTTCTGGACGAGGTGCGGGCTCACGCGCCGGAGATAGCGCCGCACCTGCCGCTGCTGGACGCGGGCGACGTGGCCGGCTTCTTCGACTCGGTGGAGCCGGTGAGCGTGGACGTCGCGGTGCTCGAGCGGAGCCGCCGGGTGGCGGTGGCGCCGGCTCGGTTCGCGTGGGACGACGTCGGATCGTGGGAGGCCGTGGGCCGCACCCGCGCCGCCGACTTCGCCGAGAACGTGCTGGTGGGCGCCGGGGCGCTCCCGGACAGCGCGCGCTGCGTCGCGTGGGCCGAAGACGGCGCCGTGGTGGCGTGGGGCGTGGAAGACCTGGTCATCGTGCACCGGCCGGGCGTCACGCTCGTGCTCCCGCGCGAGCGCGCGGCCGACCTGAAGACAATGCTCGCCGGCCTGCCCGAGGACGTTCGGCGGCACATCGAAGGCGAACCAGCAAGGGAGGGGACGGATGGCTGAGCGCCGCATCGTATTGGTGGACGATCCGGTGGCGCGGAGCTGGGAGCCGTTTGCGCTGACTCGACCCATCGGCGAGTTGCGCGTGGGCGCGTGGACGCCGCGGGAGAGGGCCGAGGCGGCGCTCGGAGGCGTGTGCGTGGGGCACCTCACCGCGCCGCACCTGGCGGAATACGACGAGCCCTGGGCGCCGCCGACGCTGGCGCAACTGCCCGAGCCGGGCGCGGGCGGCCTGGTCGTCTGGCAATCGCGCGCGCTGCCGGCCCCGGGCGCCGCCGTGGAGTTGGGAGACGAGCCCACGTGGCTGCGCGTCGACGGCGCCGCGTGCGGCTGGTACGCGCCCCCGGGCGGGCCCGCGGTGCCGCCCGACTGGCTGGCCGACCCGACCGGCCCCATGGAGTCCGGGGAACGCAAGGGCATCGACATCCAGGGCGCCCTTCTGCGCGACGTCTGGGAGCTGGTTACGCGGCTGCCCGACCTGCTCGCCGGCGACGTGGCCTACGCCGCCGCCGTGGCGGACGGTTGCGGCGGCGCGGCGCCCGCCGAAACACAGGGGCTGCGGCGCGCCGGCGCCGGCGACCTGCCGGCGGGCGTGCACGCGCTGGGTGAGGGACCGCTCTTGCTGGGGCCGGACGTGGACATCGAGCCCACCGCCATCCTGGATCTGCGCGCGGGCGGCATCGCCCTGGAGTCGGGAGTGAGCGTGCGCGCGGGCACGCGCCTGGCGGGGCCGTCCTGGATCGGCGCCGGCTCCGTCCTGCTGGGCGGCTCCATCGACACCGTGTCGACCGGACCCCGCTGCCGCGTGCGCGGCGAGGTGGAGGCGTCCGTGCTGCTGGGGTACGTCAACAAGGCGCACGACGGCTTTCTGGGGCACGCCGCGCTGGGCGCCTGGGTCAACCTCGGCGCGCTGACCACCAACAGCGACCTCAAGAACAACTACTCGTCGGTGAGCGTGTGGACCCCCGACGGCGAGCGCGACACCGGCGAACGCAAGATCGGCTGCTTCCTGGGCGACCACGTGAAGACCGCGATCGGCACCCTGCTGGGCACCGGCACCACGGTCGGGGCGGGCGCGAGCCTGTTCGACGACCCGCGCACGTCGCGCTCGGTGCCGCCCTTCTCGTGGGGCGGCGGCGCGGCCGTCACGAACCTGGATCGCTTCCTGGAGACCGCGTCCTCGGTGATGGCCCGGCGCGATGTGGAGCTGAGCGCCGCTCAACGCGCCGCGTTGTCCGCGGCGTGGCAACGCGCGACCGGAGACCTGCACACGACGTGAGGGTCACGACGCGACGCGGTGGGGAGGGAGAGGGGCGGTGAGGATCACGATCCTCGGCAGCGGGAGCCGCGGCAACGCGACGCTCGTCCAGGCGGGTGGGACGCGGCTCCTGGTGGACGCCGGGTTCAGCGGGCGCGACCTGGAGCGCAGGCTGGAACGGGTCGGCGTGACGCCGGACGAGTTGGCGGGCATCCTCATCACGCACGAGCACGGCGATCACACCCGCGGGATGGGCGTGCTGGCGCGCCGCTGGAGCCTGCCGCTGCACATCACCCCCGTCACCCGCCGTGCCGTCGGCGCGCTGCTCAAGGGCTCCGAGGTCGTCCACTCCTACCGCCCCACCGAGTCGTTCCTGATCGGCGACGTGGAGGTCCGGCCCTTCCTGACCGCGCACGACGCGGCGGATCCCGTCGCGGTCAGCCTGCGCGACACCGTGACCGGCTACCGGCTGGGCATCGCTACCGATCTGGGCCGGCCCACCGCCGCGGTACGCCACGCGCTGTCCGCTTGCGACGTGCTCCTGCTGGAGGCCAACCACGACGAGGTGCTGCTCCGCCACGGGCCCTATCCGTGGTCCGTGAAGCAGCGCGTCGCGTCGAGCCACGGGCACCTCTCCAACCAGGCCGCGGGGCAGCTGGCGGCCGAGCTCTGGCACCCGGGCCTGGCGGCGGTCGTGCTGGCGCACCTGAGCGACGCCTGCAACGAGCCGGCGCTGGCGAGACAGGTCGTGGGTGAGGCGCTGCGGCGGGCGGGATTTCGCGGCGAGCTGTTCGTGGCCCCGCAGGACGAGCCGCTCGAGACGCTCGACGTGGAAGCGCTGCGGCGGAGCGTGCGCCCCGCTCAGCTACCGCTGCTGTAGCACCCCGGCGCCTGCCGCGGTCTGGCCAGGCTATACGCCCAGCAGGCGCAGCACGTCGTTGGCCATCACGAGCACGATGAGCGCCATCAGGATCACCATCCCCACCTGGCTGAAGCGGATGCGCTGTTCGAGCGACAGCGCACGGCCCCGAATCGCCTCCACCGCCAGGAAGACCAACTGACCGCCGTCCAGGACCGGGATCGGCAGGATGTTGAAGATCGCGAGGTTGATGGACAGCAGCGCCATGAAGGCGAACAGTGGCTCGAGGCCGGCGCGGGCCACGCGGCCGCTGAGCTGGCCGATCAGGATGGGCCCGCCGACGTTGCGCGCCGAAACGCCGCCGGTCACCAGGCCCTTCAGGACGTCCAGCGTGAACCCGGTCCAGCGCCAGGTTTCGCTGGCGCCGTGAGCGATCGCGCCGAGCGGCCCCGGCCGTCGCTCGGGCAGCCCGATGCCGATCAGGCCCACGACGGTCGAATCGCCGTCGGAGCTCACGCGAATGGCCTCCCGGGGCGTGATGCGCACCGTCCGGGGCACGCCGTCGCGCTCCACGACCATCGCGATCGTCTGCCCGGGCCGCGCCGACACCGTCTCGACGAGATCCTCCCAGAGCGGCGTGGGCTCGCCGTCCACGGAGACGATGCGGTCGTCCGGCTCGAGCCCCGCCTCCTGGGCCGCGCCGCCCTCCAGCACGGACCCCACCACGGGATCCACGACGGGATCGAGCGCGCCGATCAGGTCCCCGCGCTCCTCGTCGTCGGAGGGCAGCTCGATGGTGACGGCCTCGCCGCCCTCGAAGCGCAGCGTCACCGGGCCCGCGGGCGCGAGCGCAATGGCGTTCAGTACGTCGGTCCAGCGGGAGACTTCCTTGTCGCCGACCGCCAGAATCCGCGTCCCCATGGGGACGTCCGCCAGCTCGTCCGCGCCCACGGGCAGTTCGTCCAGGGACACGCGCCCCAGGCGCGAGTCCGGGTTCAGGCCCACTCCCCAGATCACGGCCATGAGCGCGTACAGGAAGAACGCGAACAGCATGTTCATGATCACGCCGGCGGAGATCACGATGGCGCGCGAGCCGACCGGCTTGCCGTCGAAGTCGCGCGGGCCCGGCCCCGGCCCCGCCGCTCGCGCGTCCGGTTCGCTGCCTCCCTCCACGTGATCCAGCTCCTCCATGCCAGCCATCTTCACGTATCCGCCCAGCGGGATCCAGGACAGCACGTATTCCGTCTCCCCCACCGTGAACCCCCACGCCTTGGGGCCCAGGCCGATGGAGAACCGCGGGACCTTGATGTCGGCCAGCTTGGCGGTGACGAAGTGCCCGAGCTCGTGAACGAAAACGAGCACGCCCAGCACTAGTACGGTGGCGAGAATGGTCAGAAGCATGGAGTCAATGCCTACCCGGCGGGCAGCAACAGAACGAGCAGAAGATAGGCGACGGGCGCCGTGACGAGGATCGAGTCCAGTCTATCGAACGCGCCGCCGTGGCCCGGCAGCAGCGTTCCGGAATCCTTTACACCGGCCGAGCGCTTGAGTACCGACTCGGCCAGATCCCCGGACTGTCCGAACGCCGCGATGACCACCCCGAACGTCACCGCCTCGGCGACGCCGAGGCGCACGCCGAGCCAGGCGTCCAGGAGCAGCATGGCGAACAGCGCGGACACCAACGCTCCCCCGACGACGCCGGAGACGGCACCCGCGACGGTTTTGCCGGGGCTCACCGAGGGGATCAGCTTGCGCCGACCCCAGCGCCGCCCGCCGAAGAACGCGAACGTGTCGTTCATCCAGGCGACGGTCATGGGATAGGCGGCGAGCGCGGCGCCCACGGCGGCCGGGTCGGCCTCGCTCGGCGTGGGCAGGTAACGCAGGTGCACCAGGAACGCCAGCGTCGCGCCCGCGAGCAACCCGCCGGCCAGAGTGGTGGACGCCGCCCCCGCCGGTCCGCCGTCCGGGCCCCGCAGCCAGATCGTCGCCAGGAAGAGCGCCAGCGTCGCCGCGACGGTGAGCGCCCAGTAGCGCCACGCCAGGCCCGCGGGGTCGTGGGGCGCGCTCCCGGCCAGTAGCACGTAGGCCCCCGCGAGCGCGGCCCCCGCGCCCACGAACGGCCGCGACCCGACGCGCTCGGCGAGCAGCAGGAATTCGCGAGCTACGGCGGCCGCCACGGCGGCGAGCACCCCGGCCATGAGCCAGCCGCCGGCGTACAGGATGCCGACGGCGAGCGGGATCCCTATGCCCGCCACGATCAGGCGCTGCGCCAACTCGCTGCGGCGACTCACAAGGGCGTCGCCGGCGGGGTGGATCGGGCCGATGGGGCCGCCGCTGGAAGAGATGGGGGAATCAAGCGCCTAGACCTCCATCACCTCCTCCTCCTTGCCCTGGAGGAGCTCGTCGAGCTTGGCGATGTGTTCGTCGGTGAGCTTCTGGATCTCGTCCAACTCCCGGCGCGCGTGGTCCTCGCTGATCTCGTGCTCGTGCTCGCGCCGCTTGACGTCCTTGTTCGCCTCGTGGCGCGCGTGCCTCACGGACACGCGTCCCTCTTCGGCGACCTTGTGGAGCATCCGCACCAGGTCCCTGCGCCGCTCCTCGTTGAGCTGCGGTATCGGCACGCGAATCACGTTACCGTCGTTGGCCGGGTTGAGCCCCAGTTGCGCGGACAGGATGCCCCTCTCCACCTCGCCGATCAGGCTCTTGTCCCAGGGCTGCACGAGCAGGAGTCGCGGCTCGGGGACGTTCACCGTGGCGACCTGATTCAGCGGCATCTTGGAGCCGTAGGCGTCCACCCGGACGGTGTCCAGGAGCGCCGGAGAAGCCTTGCCGGTGCGTACCGAGTTGAACTCCCTGCGCATGGCATCGACCGCAGCCTGCATGTGTTGGCGCGCTTCGCTCATAGAGCTCATCCGGACATCTCCTTCAGTTGACCAGCGTTCCCAGATCCTCGCCGCGCACGGCGGCGGCGACAGCGCCGCTGTTGCGGATGTCGAGCACGCGAATGGGCAAGTTGTTCTCCTTGCACAGCGATACCGCTGCCGCATCCATGACCCCGAGCTCCCGCGTCATCACGTCGTGGAACGACAGCCGGGGCAGGAACTCCGCGTCCGGGTCGCGAGCCGGATCCGAGGAGTATACGCCGTCCACCTTGGTTCCCTTTATGATGACGTCCGCGTCCATCTCGATCGCGCGCAGCACGGCGGCGGTGTCGGTCGAGAAGTACGGGTTTCCCGTTCCACCCGCGAAGATGACCACCCGCCCTTTGTCGAGGTGACGAAGCGCCCGTCGCCGGATGTAGGGCTCGGCCAACTGCTCCATGCGGATCGCGGTCATGACCCGCGTCTCGACCCCGTTCCGCTCCAGGTGATCCTGCAGCGCCAGGGCATTGATGATGGTCGCCAGCATACCCATGTAATCGGCGTTGACGCGGTCCATGCCCTCCGCGCTCGCCGCGGCACCGCGCATGATGTTGCCGCCGCCGATCACCAGGCCGAGGTCCACGCCCAGGGCCTTCACGGCGCGTATCTCCTCGGTGAGGCCCTCGATCACGGGCGGCGATATGCCGAATCCCTGGTCTCCGGCGAGCGCCTCGCCGCTGAGTTTGAGCAGCACGCGGGTGTAGCGCAGGGCCTCGGGGCTCATCGATTCACGCGCCCAGTTCGAAGCGAGCGAACCGGCGTACCACGATCTTTTCGCCTGTCTTGGCCGACACCTCCGTGACGAGCTCCCCCACGGTCTGGTCCGGGTTCTTCACGAACGGTTGTTCGAGCAACGCCGACTCCTTGTAGAACTTGGCCAGCTTGCCTTCCACGATCTTGTCCCGGATGTGCTCCGGCTTGCCTTCCTCCTTGACCTGCTCACGGAACACGCCGCGCTCGCGTTCCACCAAGTCGGCGTCGATGTCATCCGCGCTCACCGCCAGCGGGCGCGACGCGGCGACGTGCATCGCTATGTCCTTCACGAGCGCCGCGAAGGCTTCGGTACGCGCCACGAAGTCGGTCTCACAGTTCACCTCGACCAGCACGCCGATCCTGCCACCCATGTGAATGTAGCTACCGACCGCTCCTTCGCCCGCGTCCTTGCCGGCGCGCTTCGCCGCCTTCGCCGCGCCCTTGGCGCGCAGCATGTCGATGGCCGCCTCGATATCGCCACCGTTGTCCTCGAGCGCCTTCTTGCACTCGAGCATGCCCGCTCCGGTTCGGTCGCGGAGCTCCTTCACCTGTGCCGCAGTGATCGCCATCCGTATCCCCTCAGCTCTATGCTCGTTTCGCGTTCGTAAAAAAAGCGCCGCAGTACTGCGGGGCAGCGCTGCGGCGCTCCTCGCGCCCGGACTGCTCCCGCCGGGCTCAGCCCTCGCCCTCGTCCTCCGCCCCACCGTCCTCGGCCGCGTCCGCATCCTGCGCGGCCGCTTCGGGCTCCGCTGGAGCTTCCGCCTCGGGCTCCGCAGTAGCAGCCGCTTCGGGCTCCGCTGGAGCCTCCGCCTCGGGCTCCGCGGTGGCCTCCGCCTCGGGCTCCGCGGTAGCAGCCGCTTCAGGCTCCGCGGGGGCTTCCGCCTCGGGCACCTCGACGGCT